>NZ_JBFTMC010000087.1:0-19174 GCF_056396765.1 Bacillus sp. 05T22 | reverse complement strand
ACATGACGTATTACAATCATTATAGATATCAATGGAATTTAAAAAAGATGACTCCTGTTGAATACAGAAATCATCTTCTTGATGTTGCATAACTTTTTTTAAAAATGTCCTTTACAAAGGGTACAGATTACAAATGAGCGTCCTTTTTTCTATTATTAAAATTTTAAATATTCTCCATTTAATGGTAATGGAAGGGTGTAATTGAATATAAATTTGTTTTGGAGTACATATATAAGGATGTGAAATGAAAAATGATAAGCACTATTTTTAGTTACTTGTTGCTTGGAATTTCTCTCTCAGCACCTGTTGAACCAATCAATGTTGCTCAAATTAATAAAGGGATAAAGGATGGTTTTTTAAGTGCGTGGCTTGTTGGAGTAGGAGCAATGTCCGCAGATGTCATTATGATGCTCTTAATTTATTTTGGTGTTTCTGTCTATTTAACAACACCTGGTGCGAAGTTAATTATTTGGATATTTGGCTTTTTTACGCTACTATATCTTGGATATGAAGCAATTAAAGGGGTTGGGGAACTCATATAAGAAAAGGGATTGCGTTGTGAAGACGCAATCTATTTTGTGCTTCAAAAGTAATTGCTATTTTATATTCATGTGTATACATGTAAAATGTTGTATAAGAGTAGATACTTCATAGTAGATAGAAACATTAGAAAAACTTGTAGTCTAAAGGTTTTCTAATATAACGTCTAGAACGGTGAATTTTTATTTTTAGGGAAGGATCAAAATAATGAGTTTTACATTAAATAAAACAATAATTAAACAGTTATGTGGAGAAACCTCATATAAAAAAGGTGAGGCCTATTATAGGACAAACAAAGTTAATATTACTAATTATGATGTTAAGAGAAATATTTGCGAGGCGACAGTGAAAGGAAACGGAGATTTTTATGTCACGATAGAAACCGCTGATAATGATGAAATTATTGGGAAATGCAGTTGTCCTTCACTAGCTTCTTTTCATGCATATTGTCAACATATCGCAGCTACATTACTATATATAAATGATTTTCAACAAACCGGACAATCACTAGCATCTAATTCAAAAAAGGATCTCATGAATAGTTCGTCTAGGGATGTTCAATTAGCGAACGGGATGTTGAATTTGTTTGGTGAGAAGCCATTGCGGCCAAAAAGTAGACAGCATCGATTTGATACACGTAAGATACTTGATGTGGAATTCGTTTGTATTCCGGTTGCTTCAAGAAATGGGGGGGCTTTGTTTGGAATCCAGGTGAAGCTTGAGAAGCAATACCCTGTATATAAAATTAGGGATTTTCTTAGTAGAGTGGAACAAAGAGAGCCTTTCATATGTTCAAATAATTTTACTTACACGTCAGATGCTTATAGTTTTCAGCCAGAAACGGATGCTGTTATTCAGCAACTGATTCAAATTTACCGAAATGAAAAAATGTATGTAGAATCGTTGCAAATAAACGCTCAACAAGATGAAAGTATGATTTTAATTCCACCTGCGTCCTGGGATTATATGCTTTCACTGCTTTCCGCTACTTCATTTGTAACGGTTGAGCATGATGGGAAATCATTTCATGGTGTACATTTATCAAAAGGATTATTACCTATAAATTTTGAGTTCAATAAAGGTGTAAATGGGGGATATATACTTGAGATTAGTGGGTTACAACAAGTTCAAGTAATGGATACATATAGTTATGCTCTTTTTGGAGGGAAGCTATATCGTTTAAACGTGGAGGATTGTAATCGGCTTATTGAATTAAAGAGAATGATGAATCGTTCTAGAAGTAATCAATTTCATATTCCAACTGAGAAAATGGAACATTTCGTAGCGAAAGTAGTACCAGGTTTAATGAAGCTTGGTAACGTTCGGATTGATGAGGTTGTATCGGAACGCATTGAAAAAACACCTCTCAAAGCCAAATTGTTTTTAGATCGAGTCAAGGATCGGTTACTGGCAGGACTAGAATTCCAATATGGAAATGTTGTTATCAATCCGTTAGAAGAGGATGGACAACCTTCAGTTTTCAATCGGGAGGAGAAAAAAGAACAAGAAATTTTAGAAATTATGAATGAGAGTGCCTTCGCGAATACAGAAGGCGGTTATTTTATGCATAATGAGGAAGCGGAATATAATTTCTTATATCACGTTGTTCCGAAATTGAAAGGTTTACTGGAGATTTATGCGACTACAGCTATTAAGTTGCGCATTCATAGAGGAAACAGTGCACCTCTCATAAGGGTAAGGCGGAAAGAGCGAATTGATTGGTTATCATTCCGTTTTGATATAAAAGGAATTCCGGAAGCTGAGATTAAAGGTGTATTAGCAGCACTTGAGGAGAAACGTAAATATTATCGATTAGCGAACGGTTCCTTGCTATCCCTAGAGAGCGAGGAGTTTAATGAGATTAACCAGTTTATAAAGGAATCGGGTATTCGCAAAGAAATTCTAAAAGGAGAAGAAGTGAATGTACCGCTCGTGCGCAGTGTAAAATGGATGAGTTCACTTCAAGAAGGAAATGTTTTGAGTGTAGATCAATCTGTTCAAGAGTTGGTAGAAAACATTCAAAGCCCTAAAAATCTAAAGTTTACTGTACCAGATAGCTTAGATACAATCCTTAGAGAATATCAAAAAGATGGATTTGAATGGATGAAGACACTCGCATATTATCGTTTTGGTGGCATATTAGCAGATGATATGGGACTTGGTAAAACGCTGCAAAGCATTACTTTTATCGCTTCTATTTTGCCTGAAATTCGAGAGAAGAAGCTACCTGTATTAGTCGTATCGCCGTCTTCTTTAGTTTATAACTGGCTAAGTGAATTAAAGAAATTTGCTCCAGATATTCGAGCTATTATTGTGGATGGAAATCAAACAGAACGTCGAAATATTTTAAAAGATGCTACAAAGTTTGACGTTATTATTACGTCGTATCCTTTATTACGAAGAGATGTAAGGCAATATGCACAGCCATTCCATACGTTATTTCTTGATGAAGCACAAGCATTTAAAAATCATACGACGCAAACCGCAAAGGCAGTGAAAACGATTCAAGCAGAGTATCGTTTTGGATTGACCGGAACGCCTGTAGAAAATTCTTTAGAGGAACTTTGGTCTATTTTCTATGTAGTATTCCCAGAATTGTTACCAGGACGAAAAGAATTTGGGGACTTGAAGCGTGAAAATATTGCAAAGCGGGTGAAACCGTTCGTATTACGTCGTTTGAAAGAAGATGTGTTAAAAGAATTGCCAGAGAAAATTGAGCATTTACAGTCTTCAGAATTGCTTCCAGAGCAGAAAAAAATATATGCAGCTTATTTAGCAAAGTTGAGAGAAGAAACATTAAAGCATTTAAACAAAGATACATTGCGTAAAAACAAAATTAGAATTTTGGCTGGTTTGACGAGACTTYGGCAGATTTGTTGTCACCCAGGTTTGTTTGTCGATGACTATAGGGGGAGTTCAGCTAAATTTGAACAGCTTCTAGAAATTGTGGAGGAGTGCAGAAGTACAGGGAAGAGAATTCTTATATTTTCACAATTCACGAAGATGCTTTCCATTATTGGACGGGAGTTAAACCGTCAAGCTGTCCCGTATTTTTATTTAGATGGGAATACTCCGGCGTTTGAACGTGTAGAGTTATGTAATCGGTTTAACGAAGGAGAGGGAGATTTGTTCCTTATTTCTTTAAGGGCTGGTGGTACTGGTCTCAATTTAACAGGAGCGGATACCGTTATATTGTACGATTTATGGTGGAACCCTGCAGTCGAACAGCAAGCGGCAGACCGGGCGTATCGAATGGGGCAGAAGAACACTGTACAAGTTATCAAGTTAGTAGCACATGGCACGATTGAAGAAAAAATGCATGAGCTGCAGGAGAGCAAAAAGAATCTAATTGCCGAGATTATTGAACCCGGACAAGAAAAGTTGTCTTCGATCACTGAAGAAGAAATCAGGGATATTCTTATGATTTAACAGAATAAAAAAGCTATTCTTCCATAGATACGAAAGAATAGCTTTTTTCATTATGAACGTAATAATCACATTTTTCTTCGTTTAAAATAAGTGGATATTAATGCTAATTATCCTGCTTTGGATTACTTGTTTTTACGAGGGTTTTTAGTTATTTTTTGTACCTTTACTTTTATAAGGTTTAGCATTTTTCTTTTTCTTAGCACTAGATTGCCAGCGGTTCCAGCCTTTACTTCCCGTTCCTTGTCCTGTACCTTTCTTAGCTTTAGTTTTCGTTTTACTCATATAATCACTCCGTTATTATTATAGAAAATCTACTTTGATAGTAGTCAATGTCTTTGAAATATAATCTCGATCCATGACTATGTTTGTTCCTAACAGTTGCTGATCAGAACAAACAACTGAATGCTCTAGTATATCATAAAATGGGAAGTAATTTGATGCATTATGAAATCATTATCGAAATTTGTATAGATTTATTCGAATTGTAGAATGTTATTACATATGATAAAAATTATAAAGAAAATGAAATTTATGAGAAATACAATGGATTCTGTTTTTCGGACAATTACACTACTTGTCATATACATGATGGTTACGTTGAGTAAATTATTTTTTGGATTGAAGCCACAAAAGAAGCGATAAATTTTATCCCGCTATTCGTGAACGGTAAGATCCACACCTCAAAATTCAGCAAAAGCAAAGGAGATAGGTGGGGGATGAAGCCCCCACCGCTAATTAAAGTTTTACTTTATAAAGATGTTTTATTTACAACAATCAATAAAGCCGTAAAATAAAGAATTGAAAAATATTTTCAAACTTTTTGTTGACTTTCTTGTTTTTTTGTATAGAATAATCATTAATAAAATGTTTCAGAGATGTGACAACAAAACGACTGTGAAAGGACGAGTAGTAGTAGGATGTAGTCAAAGCGAGTCAGGGGTGGTGTGAGCCTGATACGAAGCCTGTTATGAAGAACCTCCTGGAGTCGCTAACCGAAATCCTTTAGAGGAAAGTAGACTTAGCCGGAAACTTCGCCGTTACAAGAAGAACAGTATCGAGATTTCTCTAATCTCCGTACTGAATAAGTGAGCAACCTCTGTTGCTAATTTGGGTGGTACCGCGGAACCAAAGCCTTTCGTCCCAGTTTTTTGGGAAAGAAGGGCTTTTTTTGTTGGCTTCTTTCCACTACATCCAAACATTTTAGGAGGAAACCAACATGTATCAATCATTAATGACAGTAAGAGAGACACAAATCGCAATTAAGGAAGTTAAAACATTTTTTGAGGATCAATTAGCAAAACGTCTTGGACTATTCCGCGTATCTGCACCATTATTCGTAACGAAAAAATCAGGTTTAAACGATCACCTAAACGGTGTAGAACGTCCAATTGAATTTGATATGCTTCATTCAGGAGAAGAATTAGAAATTGTTCATTCACTAGCGAAATGGAAACGATTTGCCTTGCACGAATATGGTTACGAAGCTGGTGAAGGTTTATATACAAACATGAATGCGATTCGCCGTGATGAGGAACTTGATGCAACACATTCAATTTATGTTGACCAATGGGATTGGGAGAAAATTGTTCAAAAAGAATGGCGTACAGTGGATTACTTGCAAAAAACAGTACAAACAATTTATGGAATATTCAAAGAATTGGAAGATCATTTGTTTGAAAAATATCCGTTCCTTGGCAAGTATTTACCAGAAGATATCGTATTTATCACATCCCAAGAGTTAGAAGATAAATACCCAGAGTTAACACCGAAAGATCGTGAGCATGCGATTGCGAAAGAGCACGGTGCAGTMTTTATTATCGGAATTGGCGATGCGCTTCGCTCTGGTGAAAAACATGATGGACGTGCAGCTGACTACGACGATTGGAAATTAAACGGAGACATCTTATTTTGGCATCCAGTATTGCAATCTTCATTTGAATTATCATCAATGGGAATACGCGTTGATAGTAAATCACTTGATAAACAGTTAACAAAGACAGGTGAAGATTTCAAACGTGATTATGATTTCCATAAAGGTATTTTAGAAGAAGTACTTCCACTTACAATTGGTGGTGGTATAGGACAATCAAGAATGTGCATGTACTTCTTACGTAAAGCGCATATCGGCGAAGTTCAATCTTCTGTATGGCCTGATGATTTACGTGAAGCCTGTAAGAAGGAAAACATTCATTTGTTTTAATGAAGAATGAATTGAATTGTTTTTTGAACGAGGATTGACGATTTATCCCGCATTAATGGGCAGTAAGACCCCCATCTCAAGATTCAGTGAGAAGTAAGGAAGAAACGTACCTGTAAAAGCCCGATTGATGAGGGCTAACCATCAGTGGGGGATGAAGAACCCCCCTGATGGAAGTTTCACTTTATAAATCTACAAAAAGAATGATTTAAATTAGCTTTACCTTTTCACTGGTTTTGAAGTGTGAAGCTCTTCAAAAAAACATCCGAAATATCAAAGGCTATCTTTTTCTGTTGAAGATAAAGCAGAAGAAAAGAGACACATGATATTTTTGGATGTTTTTTGCGTTTCGTAAATTGGAATACCGTACATTATCAAAAGAAATAACAGCTAATTGTATGATAGACTGAAATTTGAAACATGTATGTAGTAATTAGTCTATTAGGATACAGGTTACGCATTTGTTTTGTAGATGTCTCTGATAGAATGTGTATTGAATAACCAAAAGGAGAGAAGAGTATGTTACATAGTTTACATGCAATAGAAGAAGCACGAAATGGAAACATATATACGAGAGAAGCAAATATATGGTTAGGGTTTTTGTTGGAAGAATATGGGGTAGTAAGTATAGAAAGGAATTACCGAAGTGTATTAGAGTATGTGGAACGGACGCTAAGGCATTTAGAAAAAATGAATGTTTCATACGGTATTCGTGCTCGTGTAGAAACTGTATTATGCTGGAGTGAAGTATCGAAGTGTGGTTCTGTAACGCAGCGCAAGAAGTGGAAGGATTTAGGGGTATCGTTTTTAGCACATAACGAAGATTCAGCTTATATTTATAGACGCTATTTTCCATATGATGATGTAACGTTTACACTCATTCGTACACATGGATTAATAGGGCAAGTATTACGAGGAGAAGTATCCATGACTTCTCATGACGAACTGGTAAGATTATGGCAGCGAGGTGTGATTCAAAAAGATGAACTGCGTGAAGTGCTTCGTGTTTTAAATGAATGTATTATTACCGGGGTATCTGATAAGTTATGGATAAGAGTGAAGGGAGAGGTATATGAACGTATTGAACAAATACTTTGCGGAGAACTGATTGAATATAGTGTAAAGCAACGAATTCGGCGGTTACGTACGAATGCTTCACCTAACGATACATATTTTGTTCAAGAGTATGATTCAATTATGAATGATAGGTTAGAAGAAATGTTTACAGTTTTATTTGATTATGACCTTTGGTATGTAGAAGCAGCATTAACTCATTTTAGTTTCGAAGAATTCGTGAAAGTATTCGCATTAGCTTATCAACATATTACTCAAAAGAATGTAGATCATATCAGTTTCCAGCCTCTTATGGACGCATTGTATTATGAGAGAGAGGAAGAAAAATACTTAAATATTTATACGAAACGAGCAATTGAAAAAGTATTGCGAAGTGTATCAATAGTAGAATTGCTAAATATGAGTCGAATTCCTCAATCAGAAATGTATCCTGAATTAAAGGAAACTGAAAACGTATTAACAATTGGTTTTGGAACAAGTGAAGTTGGAAAGACGCTTATCGAATTTTGTTTAGCTTGTAAAAAAGAAAATAATGCTCATTATGAACAAGCTGTCATGATGTTATGTGAAATATTTGGTTTGCGCCGGGATGCGTTTGATCGATTGGAAAATGAAGAAGAATATCTTTCACATATGAATGGAAGTGTTGATGATAAAGTAGCAGTTCTTCCATATGTAGTAGGCGATACAATAGTAGAAATTGGCCCTGGCGGGGGCGCGATGATGAATAAATTTAAAGAGGTGTATCCAAATAAATCGGTTATCGGAGTAGATTTATCACGAAATGTAATTGAGAAGTTAACAAGTGATAAATACGAAAAAGGCTACAACTGGGAAGTTACACTAGGAGATGCTTTACATCTTGCAGATACATTCCATCCGGAAAGTATTTCTACAGTTCATTGTGGTTCAGTAAATCATGAGATTTTTTCTTACGGAGAAACAGATGGTAAGAAATTTAATGTTGCGACAATGGAACGTCTAGTGAAAAGTGTATTTCGGGTATTGACTCCTGGAGGACGTTGGATTATTCGTGATGGAGTAAAGACAGAAAGTAAAGAATGGTGTGAATTACATTTTCATGATGAAACCGCTATGCCTTTCTTAAAAAATTATCAACGTGATTTTCAAGGGCGACAAATTAAGGTGAATATATTAGATGTGGATCGAGTAAGAATGCCAGTTAATGATGCAATGGAATTTTTATATACGTATACGTGGGGAGAAGAAGCATATCCACATGAGGTGCAAGAGCAATTTGGTGTATTCACACTTCAAGAATATATTGACTTTGTAGAGAGTGTTGTAGGTTCAGAGAATGTAAAAGTAATCGAAGTTAAGCAGTATCTTTTAGAAGGTTATATAGAACATTTATCACCAAAAGTTACATTGTATGACGAGCACGGTAAACAAATCGCGTTGCCAAATAGTACATGTTTGATTGTGTTTGAGAAAATATAAATTTTTTTATGTTTGCATTTTACTGCACATGAATGGGCGGTAAGCTTCCTACTGATTAAAGTTTCACCTTATTATACATATGATCAATATGAGGAAAAGTATAAGGAGAATATGTATGTGGGAACAAATAGATCGAATCATAGGTTTTACATATATCTCAATAGGTATCATCACAGCATGTTATTAGATAATTGAAAAGAGTTTTGCGAAAGAAAAAATAGGAATGTTTTGGTTGTTAGTAGTCTTTTTTTTGCCTCCTATGTTTGGGTTTTTAAGAGTTACTGTCGAAGGGAATAAAGAGTAAAAAAGATTCCGAAACAGATTTGAATATAATCTGTTTCGGAATCTTTTTTTAGAACACGAATTAATCTTTGGAAATTTTTTCCTAGTTTATCTCGCATTAACTGGCAGTAAAAGTCCGATTGGTGCGGGCTGATATTCAATAAGGGATGAAGAAAACCTCTACTGATTAAAGTTGCACTGTATATTTTAAGCTGATTTTCTCTAGATTTTACTTAGATTTTACTTTCACCCCCTACAATGAAACTAAGAAAACGTAAGTGATAAAAATTTACACTTGTTTCATAAAGTGAGGAGGTAACGTGATGGAATTAATAATTGACCACGTAACAAAAAAATATGGTGAGAAAATAGCACTGAATGATTGTAGTTTACATTTAAAATCGGGAGTATTAGGACTTTTAGGACCGAACGGTGCGGGGAAGTCTACACTTATGCGTATGCTAGCAACAATTGAACAACCGACGGATGGTAGCGTGGTATGGGATGGGGAAAATATTCAAAAGAAACCGAAGTTGTTACGTTCGCAAATTGGATATTTACCACAAGACTTTGGCGTCTATCCAAATATGAACGCGGTCGAATTTTTAGAGTATATCGCAGCGATGAAAGGTTTATCAATGAGCTCTTCAAAAAAGCGAATTAATGAGCTGCTTGAAGCGCTGAACTTAACGAATGATCGAAAACGACTATTAGGTGGATACTCTGGTGGAATGCGGCAAAGAGTTGGAATTGCACAAGCGTTATTAAATGACCCGAAATTATTGATTGTAGATGAGCCGACAGTAGGATTGGATCCTGAAGAAAGAATTAGATTTAGAAATTTATTATCTAGTCTTTCTACGGATAGAATTGTTATTTTATCGACGCATATTGTAACGGATATTGAATCAATTGCGACAGATATTGCTTTATTATCAAAAGGAAATGTATTAGCTCATATGAAACCTGAACAACTATTAAAGCATGTAGAGGGAAAAGTATGGGAATGGGTTATACCAGCTTCTGAGTTACATCATGTTCAAAAGAAATATATAGTAAGTAGTGCAGTTCACCGGATTGATGGCATTCATGCGCGCATTGTTTCGGATAATGCACCTAGTACTAAGGCGCATATGATTGCAGCCTCACTTGAAGATGCTTATCTTTATTATGTTTCTTCGCTGGGAGGTGGGAAAATTGAACAATGTATATAATCTACTATATTTCATTAAAAAAAATTTAATTAGACAAATGAGAAGTTATCCATTTTTAATCGTAATTGGACTAACGGTTTTTTTGGGGTATGCATGTGTGCCAGCAACTTCTTCTGGCTATGAAGTATTTGAACTTGGCGGTGTGAGAGGAGTATATAATTCGAATTGGCTTGGTGGTATGGGAGCGATGATTTCTTCTTTATTTCTATGGTTGTTTGGTTTCTATATGTTAAGAAGCCAAATTTCAGATGATCAACGATTAGGAATAGGACAATTGATTGCTGCTTCACCTATAAGTGAATTTCAATATATTTTCAGTAAAACAATTTCTAATTTTGTTGTGTTAGTCGTCATTGAAATGGTATTTATGATTGCTTTTATCATTATGCAATTTATACGGGGGGAAGATTTTTCGTTTCAATTAGGTGGTTATGTATATCCACTGCTTTATATCGTGTTTCCTTCATTGGCGCTTTTAGCGGCATTGACTACCTTCTTTGATGTATTTCCTGGTTTAAAGGGCGTAGTTGGAAATATTGTTTTCTTTTTTTTGTGGGTTTTCTTGGGGATTATGGCGATGGAGCAACCAAATAATTATTGGGATGTCTTTGGTTTACATATAATTAGTTCTGACATGCTTCAGGATGCAGTGAGTAAGTTTGAATTTTTAAGCAGGGGTGAAGAAAATCGAAGTTTTGGCTATTATCCAATAGAGGGGCAGATGCAAACATTTCAATGGGATGGAGTGCATTGGACCAGTGAAATATTGATAACGCGTTTTATTTGGTTGGGGATTACATTGGTACTCATTTTGCTTACTTCACTTGTATTTCACAGATTTAGTATGCCTAGTAAAGGGAAAAAGAAGATAACTGAGTTAAGACAAGGGAACGAATTAATTGCTATGAGTGAACATAGTAATAATTTATTTACATTGACTTCTATAACGAGAACAAAGGGTGTTAGCATGTTGCGTTTAGTAAAAGCTGAGTTATCTATTATGTTAAAAGGCTTTTCGATTTGGTGGTATGTAATTGCAATTGGACTGATCGCATTTGGGTTGATATGTCCAGTAAATATAGCAAGAGAGTGGCTATCTATCATTATGATTTGGCCAATTGCAATTTGGTCACAGATGATGACGAGAGAAAAATACTATGGTACGGATCAAATTGTTATTTCGAGTTGTTCCCCATTGTATAAGTTTTTTGCAGCATGGATTTCAGGTGTTATCGTGGGCCTCATTATCTCCAGTGGTCTTATCATTCAATTTATATTAATTGAAGATATTTCATTCTTGTTTTCTTGGCTTAGCGGTATAGTATTCATTCCAACGCTAGCGTTAGTATTTGGAGTGTGGAGCCGAACGCATAAATTGTTTGAAGTCGTGTATATACTTTTATGGTATTTAGGGCCAGTGAATCATCTTCCATATGTAGACTTCTTAGGAATATCAACATCATACGCTATTTTGTATATGGGGTTATCTATCTTATTGCTAAGTATTGCATTAATTGGACAGTTGCAGCAAATGGGAAGGCTACGGCTAATATTCAAGTAAGTAGTCAAGAGGGGTGATGTAATGAAGGGTATCAAAGAGAAAATATATTTATTTTCATCTATAAGTCTAATGACTTTAAGTCTAGTAGCTTGTGGTACAAAAGAGAGTGAAGCGCCAGTCTCCAAACAGTTCGCCGTGAAAAATATAAATGAGATTGATATAAAAACAGTAGGAGAAAATATTAAACTTCATTCTACAACAGAAAAAGATATTAAAGTTGATACAGGAGAAGTGAAAGATGCAAAGGTAAAAGAAGATGGGGAGAAATTAGAGATTATCACGGAGAATTCGACGTCTATTGTGAATTTGAAAACAGCTACTGTACATGTATATCTTCCTGAAAAAACATATAAAAAAATAGATGTTAAAACAGAATCAGGTGAGGTAATAAGTGAAAATATAGCAGCTGAACAATTGAATTTGTATAGCGATTCAAGTGATATGACAATAAAAGAGTATAAAGGAAACAATATAAAAGGAGTTTCCAAATCAGGAGGGATTACGTTACAGGGAGTGGAAGGAAGCTTCGATATTCAAAACGACACGGGAGAGGTGAATGTATCCGCTGTTTCAAATCTAAAAAATGAAAGTAAAATAAAAACCGAATCATCTCATATAAATATAAACTTTAAGAGAGAGCCAAAAAATCTAGAGGTTGACTTGTCAACGCGTGCGGGTCAAATAAAAAATGAATTTTCACTTTCAACTGGTGAAAAAGGAAACAATCATAAAGTAAAAGGTCGTATAGGAACTGGAAAAGAGAATGATACAAAGCTAACGGTGCAGTCTATGACAGGAACGATTGAGTTAAAACGTAATGAGTAATGAGAGTGTGAAACAGCTTTAAAAAATAAAGTTCGATTATGAAAGATACATTCTGAATGGATACTCTCGCTCTACTTAGAATATGTTTGTACAGTATAAATCTCTTTATAGGTGTGTTTATTTAAGCTTTTTAAATTATTCTAGACTGCTCTTCATCAGTGCACTGTATACTCTCTTTTTCTTGACATGAATATCATATAGTATTAATATACCGGGGAGTATATTAATACTATATACATGGTAAAAACGTCTAATGAAAAGGAGTACAGGGTGTCATGCGAAGGAAAAAAGAATTAACAAATTCGAATTCGAAACGACAGTTATCGAACATTTTAGCCCAAACGGTTAAAACCGGAATTATTAAATCGAATTTGGTCCCAATGTTTGCTGGGTTAACATTGGCTTTATATAAATATAAGATTAGCCCGTTTGAGAAAATTCCAGAGATTATATTTGCTTTCATCGGTTCTATTTTAATCATAGGTGCAGCAGGGGCTTTTAATAATCTGTATGATCGTGATATTGATTCGATTATGGAGAGAACAAAAAATAGACCAACTGTAACCGGAGAAATAAGCTCTAAGGCTGTATTATGGCTTGGAATATTGATGACAATCTCCGGATTAGTATTTCTTGCACTAACCACATATTTAGCAGCCTTATTAGGGTTTTTAGGCTTATTTTTGTATGTTGTACCGTATACAATGTGGAGTAAGAGAAGAACAATTTACAACACAGAAATTGGAAGTATTTCAGGAGCAATGCCACCACTCATTGGCTGGGCTGCTATTTATCCGGATATAATGCATCCGGCTATTATTGGGCTTTTTATCATAATGGTTATTTGGCAAATGCCTCATTTCTACGCTATAGCTATTCGTAAACATGATGAGTATAAGGCTGCAAAGGTTCCGATGCTTCCAGTAGTCAAAGGTGTTAAAAGAACATATATACAAACGAATATCTATTTAATTGTTTTAATTGGAATAAGTGTTCTTTTAGGAACTTTAAGCATTGGTCTTATGTTAGTAGCGCTTCTTTTAAGTATTTTATGGCTTGTTTTAAGCATTTATGGTTATAAAAAGATGGATTCAGAGAAATGGGCAAAATCATTGTTTATTTTTTCTCTTTTCCATATGACGATTTTATTTTCAACGATCATTATCTATTCCCTTATAGGTGTCTTTTTTGGAAGATGAATATAGGTAAGGAATGAAAAGTTTTAGAACGATTTAATTTGTAAAGAATAAGAAAAAACCAATTTCTCGTGTATTAGAATGAGAGATTGGTTTTTTAGCGTGTGAATAAATTTCACTTACGTTTGTGCTACTAAATTGAACGAAAGTAATCGTCACTTTAATAAAACTATATTTTTTTCGATAATAAGTACTATAGAGTTGGAAGTGTAATATGAATCGTTGTGCCTTTCTCTATTTCACTGTCTACATGAATGCTCCCGCCGTGTGCTGTTATAATTTTTTGAGCGATCGCCATTCCTAGGCCGGTGCCTTCACTTGAAACATTTGTAGTCGTCCCTCGGTAATATTGTTTAAATAAATTTTGCACCGTTACTTCATCCATACCGGCGCCAGTATCTTCTATTGTAATATGTACAGTATCCTTTAATAGAATGGATGTATGGATCTTTGTTTCTACAGGGTTATGTAAGACGGCGTTCATAAATAAATTTTGCAAAGAGCGATGTAGTAATTTTGTATCAATAGGAATAATAATGTTTGTTTTGTCTGCGTGAAAGCTAAAATGATAGTGTTCAGATCGTGGATCATTTGTCATATCAGCTATCATTCTTCTTGTAAATTCAATGATATTTATTTCTTCTTTTTTTAGCGGGATTTGTGAATCATGAAGGCGGAACGAGAGGTTTAAGTCTTCAATTAACGCCTTCATATGGTCCCCTTTTTGTTGAATCTCTTGCAGAAACTTCTCTTTTTCTTCCTCACTCCATTCATGATCGGGTGATAACATAAGTGCACTGTACCCTGTAATATAAGTGAGAGGTGTCTTTAAATCATGAGAGATTCCTGCCATCCATTCGCGTTTCATTTTCTCAAGTTGTTCTCGTTCATTCTCTATTTCTCGTAATCTATTTGTTAAATGTTCTATATTTAGAAAGACGTCTTTATATAAGCGATAAGGGCCTTTTAATTTTCCAGTTTTTTTATTGTACATTTGTTTCGTACTTTCTGGAGTTACATAAGAGCCTTCTGCTAGATGGTTAATCCATGAAATTATTCGAAATAAAGGTTTCCCGATATGCCACCCATATATAATAGCACCTAAAATAAGAGTACATATAAATAGACTAAAAACGATAAGAGCTTCTGTGTCCTTGTTATCCTTATTTATTCCAATAAGAGGTAGTATGCCTTCCATGAAGATTGCCATGAAAATACCCATAAAAAAAGTACCGATACATAAACTACGAATAAAATGAAAGCCTAGTCGAAAACCAATTTTCATTTTTTTTGCTCCTTAGTATGCGGGATAAATTTATAGCCAATTCCTCTCAAATTAACAATGTATGTGGGGGATTTAGGATCTTCTTCTATTTTTTTACGTAATTTAGAAATATGTATTACTACTGTTTTATCATCACCCATGGAAGTCAGTCCCCATACTTGTTCGTACAATTGTTCAGCAGTAAAAATTCGATTTGGATGTGTGCATAAGAAAGTAAGTAATTCTAGTTCTTTAGCAGTGCAATGTACAGATTCTCCGTTTACTGTTATCAGTCCCTCGCTTGGATATAGAGAAAAGGATTCAAAATGTAAGTTTGAATGTTCTGCTTGGCGGTTATTTAGCAGCATACTTTGTCTACGTAATTGGACATTAATTCGGGCAGCGACTTCTAAAGGATTAAATGGTTTCGTTATATAATCATCTCCGCCAATTCCTAAGCCTGTTAATTTATCTAAATCGCTAGAGCGCGCTGTCACAAATAGAATGGGGGTATTTGTATAGTTACGTATTTGTCTACATAATTCGAAGCCGTCTATATCTGGTAGCATAACATCGAGTAAGATAATATCGAATGGATGATTTTTAACTAAGTTTAACGTCTCACTTCCGTTTAGAGCGGTTGTTATATGCGTGAAGTTTTCTTTTTTTAGCGTAAGTACTAACATATCTAATATGCCTTGTTCATCATCTACTAAAAGGATTTTTTCTGTTCTCATTATAAATCCACCTTTACATGTTTTTCGAATCTGTTAGAAAGACTTTTGGAAAATATTTCACATGTAATAGTGTAACATAATACTATTTTGCTAGATAAAAAATAACAACAAAGAACTATTCTTTGTTGTTATTTTGATAATCAAATTAATTCATTTGTACTAATGGTTCAATTTTAGCCATAAATGCTTGATGGAGTGCCTCTACACCATCGACTAAGTGTAGACGATCAATAACAACAGATATTTTAATTTCAGATGTACTTACCATTTTAATATGGATATTTTCGTCTTTTAATGTAGAGAACATGTCAGCGGCAACACCTGGATTGGATACCATGCCAGATCCAACAATAGACACTTTAGCTAGATGATTTTCATATTCTACAGATTCATAGTGAAGTGCTTCTTGATTTTGTTCTAATACTTCTAATGTTTCTCTTAAGTCACCCGAATGAATAGAGAAGGATAGATGTACAGTACCTTCATTTGTAATACTTTGAATAATAATATCAACGTTAATGTGAGCGGTAGCCAACGTAGAGAAAACAGTTGAAAGTACTCCTTGTTCTAATCCTTTAATTGTTACGCGTGTAATATTATCTTCAAATGCAATACCTTTTACGATTGATTGTTGTTCCATGTTACATTCTCCCCTTACAATTGTTCCGTTTTCTTGTTCCATACTTGAACGAACTTCTAAAACTACGTTATGATTTTTCGCGAATTCAACAGCACGTGGATGCAGTACACCAGCACCAAGATTTGCGAGCTCTAACATTTCATCATAAGAAATTTCATTGAGTTTATAGGCACTGTTTACAACGCGTGGGTCAGTCGTGTAGACACCTGTTACGTCTGTGTAAATATCACATTTTTTCGCTTTTAGTGCAGCAGCTAATGCAACAGCAGTTGTATCAGAACCACCGCGGCCAAGTGTGGTAATTTCGTTTTCTTCACTTAATCCTTGGAAACCAGCAACAATTACAATCGTACCTTCTTGTAAATGTGATTGAATGCGTTCTGTATGAATATCAGTAATCCGTGCGCTACTATGTACGGACTCTGTCGTAATGCCAGCTTGCCAACCAGTTAGTGAAATGGCATTATACCCTTTTGTCTGTAATGCCATTGTTAATAGTGAAATGGTTACTTGTTCGCCAGTTGTTAGAAGCATGTCCATTTCGCGTTTACTTGGATTTTCTGTAATAGCGGTAGCGAGTGCAACGAGTTCATCCGTACTTTTTCCCATTGCAGAAACAACAGAAACAACGCTATGACCTTGCCCGTATTCCTCAATAATTAAATCTGCTACATGTTGAATGCGCTGGATACTTCCGACAGAAGTACCACCGAATTTTTGAACAATCGTTTCCATTACAAATTCCTTCTTTCGTCCGTTTTTATTTATAAATTAGGAAAGGTATAAAAAACATATAAGAGAGAAATGTATAAATCCCCCAGTATTCCTGTAGTTACCGGAAAGAAAAACAAAAAACACCATCTCAAATAGGTGAGGATGGTGCTGTTACAGGAAAAGGGAAACAGAAAAAGGAGCTAATAAAAAAACCGCCAAAAAAGGAATACCATATAAAACATGATATCTCTTTTTTGTAGATAGCTCTTCATATATACACGTCTGTACATATGACAGTTCTGTTTCTATTCGAAAACAGCCCCAATTAATAAATGCAGAGAAATTTATTAATTTCGGCAACACTTCCTTTTTTCTAAATTCATCGACATCTCTGTGTCTCCTTTAGAATACTTATAAGCGTTGCAACCTCTATCTCACGTTTTGGGCGAGAGTGTTTGGTTTATGAAGTTGTTTGGTAACATTTGTTTTATAATAATTAAAATATTTTAGGAAATCAAGTGCTTTATTAATATTTTGAAAATTGAATCTTTTTTTAGAGAGAATTTAATAAAAGAATTATCTGAAAAATATAGCGGGAACCATTTTTTACATATACATTAGTGATATAGATATAGAGTGATTGGAGGATAGTGGATGAAGAAGCAGAAACCGATTTATGTTCAAACAGAAATGGAAACATCGATGGATGAACTCTGGAAGTATACACAAGATCCAATGTTACATACAGAGTGGGATGCTCGGTTTACCGAAATATCATATTTAGAGAAACAAGATGATGAACCACAACGTTTTTTATACAAAACGAAAATCGGTTTCGGGCTTGAAATAGTTGGTGAAGGGGAATCGGTAGGGGAATTCCAAAAGGAAACAGGAGAAAGAATATCTTCGTTAAAATTTTGGACAGACAATAGACTTTCATTGATACAAATAGGAAGAGGTTATTGGAAATATACACCGAATGGAGAAAAGATTTGCTTTGAAACGCAGTATGATTATGAGACGAGATTTGGTGGTGTAGGGAGAATTATAGATTCATATGTATTTCGGCCGCTATTAGGATGGGCGACAGCATGGAGCTTTGATGCTTTAAAATTATGGTTAGAAAAAGGGTTGCATCCTCGCTTGTTAATAAGAAAATCGATTACGTATTGGCTTATTTGTTTTTTACTTTCTTTTGTATGGATGTATCAAGGGCTTATGCCAAAAGTATTATTTAATCACCCAGAAGAGGTACAGATGCTTTCTGTATTTATTGGTTTAAACAAAAATAGCATTCTTGCTCTTAAAATAATTGGCTTTTTAGAAATAGGATTCGGGATCATGTGGTTGCTGCCGTTTCAAAAACAGAAGTTATTGCTGCTGCACATTATTATTTTAATTGGTTTAACCATAGTAGCAGGATTCACAAATATTTTGAGTTTTATCCAACCATTTAACCCCATTTCCTTAAATTTTATATTAATTGGATTATCAATTATTGGGTATATGAACAGTAGTGATTTACCAAGAGCGAAAAATTGTAAGAGAAAAAGAAGGGGGTAAATGCGTGGCTAGCATCTATGAACTATTATTAGGAGAATCTTATCAGCAGCTACATCCAAAATTACAAAAACGTTATGCAATTACGGAAAACAATAGTTTTATGGGTGAAGGGAAAATGGATGAAATTGATGAGGGATCGTTCCTTGTCAAAATGCTTTTAAGAGTTGCATCTAAGTTTCACATGTTCTTTTCAGAAAGAGGAAAAGAAGTACCGTTTACAATACATAATATTGCTGAAGAGGATGCGAAAGGAAATGTTTTTGTAAGGTGGAATCGGATGTTTCGGTTTGATAACAAAAAACGTTATTTCAATGCCGTTATGTACCTGAATACAAAACAGAATGAAATTATTGATTACTTTGGTGAACCGCATTTGCTCGTATCAACACTTGCGTTTTATGTTGATGAAGAAGGAGCAATGCATATCTCATCAAAAAAACAATGGTTTTACATACTTGGGAAGAAAATATCACTCAC
>NZ_JBFTMC010000086.1:0-21837 GCF_056396765.1 Bacillus sp. 05T22 | reverse complement strand
AGATTAGTGTCTAGTTGTGCTTAAAACATAAAATAAAATATTTTTATAAAAAACATTCATTTTCTTTGTAATAAGAAAAAATTTATGGGAATTATATTTTTCAATATACAAAAGGATAAATTAAGAGGAAAGAACTCATATATATCAACTATGAAAAGCGAGGACTTTCAGTCATAACAGTACCATCAGTGGATTCACTGATGGTACTGTTATGATTCATACAAGACTAAATGTGATTAAACCGACTCTCGATTTATCATTGAGCTCCACCAAAACAATATGATTTTCACTAAATGGCCTACTTCATTTCGATTCCTTTATTTCAAGCTATTATTCAATCCCTCAATTTTCTTCTTCCAATACATTGTCATCGCACACCATATAATGAAGTAAATAACGATGAAGCTACCTGTGCAAATGAGAAGCGGAACGAGATGATTTGGAACCCAACCAACCCAAATTGCAGTCGGTAAAAATGTGCCTAATAAAATGATAAGGTGGATGATTGTTTGCTTTAAAATGCCCCATTCTTCTTTCTCAAATACAAATGAAGCAAATGAGAAAATCAACCCCACAATATTTGCTGTGACAAGGTGAGTAAGCAATGTCTTTGTCTCTAATACATCCATTCCATTTGCATAACCAATTCCTAAAAACAACATGCTATATACCATTGCCATCGCCATTCCTGCAATCACTTTGGCGCCTATTCTATCAAATAATGTAACCATATTATTCTAGCCTCCTCCCATATTTAGAGCTTCCTTAATAAGTGGTACATATTTTCTTGAAACGTACTCTTTCATTCCATTTGAAAAGTGTGCACACATACTGCCGCTAAAAGACATTTCAAAACTTGTTACATGCTGTAAATTAGCGATTGTAGACTTTGAAAATCGTACAAAGCGATCACCCTGTAATTTTGTTTCTAATTCATACAAACGGGATTTCACTTCAAGAATTCCTTTCGTCGTTTGAGCCATTACCTTTCGATCCTCTGTATAAAACCAATAAATATCTTTTGGCTCTAACAAATAATATTGTTGCTTCAATACTCCAACAATTTGCTTCACATTCCCCCCTTCTATCCTCTTTAAAAGTTTCTGAACTTCATCTGTCACTTCTTTTGCTTTGACAATAATCTCTATCTCATCTTGTGATGGATTTAATTCAAGGTGAATTTTCACTGCCTTCCACCTCCCTTACGCCCTTATTGTTACATATATTTCAAAAAAAGAAATAGATTGGTACATAAGTGGTATTCTTTACGTCATAACTGACTCTTTTTCAAACATAAAAAAACCTTGCATACGCAAGGCCTCATTCTTTCGCTAACATTTTCTTATATAACTCTACAAATTCACTTGCTAATTCCTTCACCGTAATCGCATTCATTAAATGATCTTGCGCATGAACCATGAGCAGTGTAATCTCTGTCTTTTCCCCCCCAGCTTCCCTCTGTATTAAATCCGTTTGTAAACGATGTGCCTCTTGTAGTTCTTGTAAGGCCTCCTGCAATTTCGCCTCCGCTTCTTGAAATTCTCCGCGCTTTGCATAATCAATGGCTTCCATCGCACAACTTCTCGCATTTCCTCCATGTAAAATTAGATGAAAGGCTTGCGTCTCTAATATATCCATCTTAATTGCCTAATCCCCCTTTTTCTTCGGCTACTTTTTGTTTATCCCACATTTTCAAGAACGGTAAATAAATCAAAAATGCAAGTATAAAGTTAACAATTTGCAAGACAACTCCTGAAATTTCCCCACCCGACCCTAAATATCCACTAAAAAGAATTGGTGTAGTCCATGGTACTGCCGCACCGCTTGGCCGAGCAACAAGTCCCCATTCCATTGCAAAATAAGAAACAAATGTCATAACGACAGGAACAAGTATAAATGGAATGAGCAAAAGTGGATTCAGTACAATTGGCATTCCAAACGTGACCATTTCATTTATATTAAAAATGCCTGGTGCGATTGATAGCCGACCCAAACTTTTTAATTGCTGACTCCGTGCAAATAATAACATCGCTACAACAAGTGCAAGCGTTGCACCAGATCCACCTGTGTAGATCCACAAATCAAAGAATTGTGCTGTTATCGTGTTTGGGACATCTTGCCCTGCCTGAAAAGCAATACGATTTTGATCCATTAATGATAACCAAACCGGGCTCATAACACCGCCTACAATTGCGGCCCCGTGAATCCCACATGCCCAAAGCACATGAACAACAATAACCGCTGCCACCGCGCCAAAAAGACTTGCTCCAAGTACACTAAGCGGAGCTTGCAGAAGTTGCCCTACAATATTATGAATACTACCAAAAGTGGTTTGCTCCAAAATTAAGCGCAGAATCCAAACAACCGTCACAACGATAAAACCTGGAATGAGTGCAGTAAATGAACGTGTTACAGCTGGTGGAACCGTTTCCGGCATTTTAATAATCATCTTCTTCTGGATAATAAACCTGTAAATTTCGGTAGATATAAGTGCTATAATCATCGCCACGAATAGCCCTTGACTCCCCATCAATGCAGCAGGTATAGCCCCATCTACTACTACACTCTCCTTCGTACTAGGTATAATATGTGTCACTTGAAATGGAGTTGCTAGTAAAAAGGATACAAGTGACAATGCTCCTGCTGCTAATGCATCTACTTTATATTGTTCTCCCAGTCTGTAAGCGATTCCAAAAGTAGCTATTAAAGACATTATATTAAATGTTGCGCTAACTGGATACCCTAACGCCTTCTGCCAATTCCCTCCAAATAAACTTTCCATAAAATCGTTATATCCAGGTATTGGCAAAGCGCTGATAATAAGAAAAAATGAACCGATAATTAAGAAAGGCATCGTTAAAATAATCCCATCACGAATTGCTTGTAAATGCCGCTGCTGCGCAATTCTCCCTGCTACTGGCATAACATATTTCTCTAAAAACCGGACCATCTACTCCACTCTCCTTATGCTCTCATTGACAACGCTGCCTCTAATACGGCTTCTCCGTTACAAAGCCCATAATGTACAGAGTGAATAATATCAACAGGTATCCCTTTTTCTTCACACATTTCCTTCATCTTCGGTAATAAATAACGCACTTGAGGTCCAAGCAAGAGCACATCCGCTTCATCAATATGATTCCGTATTTCCGAACCCGATACAGCCCAAATTTTCACTTCTAACCCTTTTGCCTGTGCCGCTTTCTCCATTTTCGTTACAAGCAAACTAGTAGACATTCCTGCTGCACAGCAAAGTAAAATGTTCATTAAACTCCCTCCTTACTTTTAATCAGCTGGAATCCTATCCACATTTCTCTTCATATCCACTACTAGGTTACCAATGTATATGTCTATATTGGTTTCCATATGACGAGCATAAAAACAAAAATTTCTCCGTTTTCACTCTATTCCAGCTATCTGTATTYTCCTAGTAAACTGCCTCACAAATCACTATAATAATTCAGTATGATTTTTTACATTAGATAGGAGGAGATATATGATGAAGGCTTATCGCTTTCCACTTATTTTATTATCTTCCATCCTAATTGGTGGTTTCATTGGTTATTTCATGGGTACCGATGCAGTTGCTTTAAAACCGCTTGGTGACATTTTCTTAAACTTAATGTTTTACGATTGTCGTACCTCTCGTGTTCTTTAGCATTGCCTCATCTATTGCCAATATGGATGGATTAAAACGTTTCGGAAAAATTATGTCTAGCATGGCTGGGACTTTCTTATTTACGAGTATTATTGCTGCAATTTTTATGATTATTGTTGTGAAAGTATTCCCGCCAGCACAAGGTGTTGTACTAGAATTAACAAGACCTGATAAGGTTGAAAATATTAGCAATCGCTCTTGTTGTTTCTCTATTAGTTGAAACAGTAATGGGTGCTATTCCTGGCGGCGGTATGATTGGTGAAATGTTAATCGTTTCTCTATACGGTTTTCCACCAGAAGCTCTACCAATTATCGCAGCTATTAGTACAATCATTGACCCACCAGCAACGATGTTAAACGTAACAGGCGATAACGCTTGTGCCGTAATGACAGCTCGTCTTGTTGATGGAAAGAACTGGATTAAAAATAAAGTAATGCAATAGTTCTTATCATTCTTTTAAAATAAAAAATAGCTAGATATTTACTCTAGCTTCTTTATTTATTTTATCAGTTTGTTTTATATCTACACTTTACTCAGGCTACACCCACAACTTTGTTATAATTTTCACAAAGTTTCCATAGCCCTTTCCTCTCCTTCGTACTATAATCATGTATGGAAAAGGAGATGGAAACTATGACACACAGCGCCCCAGAGTTTAAAGTTTTGCAAAGCATTGCGTTCCTTGCTGTTGTTTTGCAAAGTTCCTTACTATATACAATGAATCAAGGACATATTCTACTAGAACAATCTCTCATTATGGGAATGCTATTTAATCTCGCAAAATTTTCAGCACCTGCATTCATCTTCATTGTCGGGTTCCATTTAATTCGACAATACACAAAACAAATGGTCTATACAGAATACATCTATGAAAAAACAGCACACTTACTTGCTCCTTACTTCTTCTGGTCCGTCGTTTACTTATTGACAACAAACCAAGTCGTTACAGTGCAAAGCGGGATAAAGAGCCTATTGCTCGGAACAGCTGCGCCTCATCTTTGGTATGTCATTATGATGTTCCAAATCCATTTGCTGTTTCCCTTATTATGCACCTTATTTTATTGGTTTAAAAAAAGAACACAAAATCAGCAAGATATATACCGATACATGGCCGCTTTCGCTAGCATTTATTTTCTCTTAATGTGGTATTCTTCTCACTATATTTTTAACGGTGAAGTGCTAACTCAATCAACTGTTTTGCATTATACAGATCGTTCCTTCTTCTTCTATTCATTTTACTTTGTCATAGGAGGAATCGCTGCTGTAGCACTTCAAGCTTGGCGCTTATTTGTAATGAAACACATACCACTTATAACAATCTTATTTTTTATTTTATTCTTATTCATCAACTATGAACTATTTAGCTTTTATGGTGTAGATTCCATTCACCTTACTGTATCTACCTATTTAAAGCCATCCATGTTTCTGTACATTGTATGTGAAATTTTAATACTATACGTACTATCTATCATGATTGTACAGCGGCGAGGTGCTTTATATAAAACATTACGCTTTATCGGAAACTACACGTACGGAGCCTATTTAGCACACTTTTTCTTTTTACAGCTAATTACGAAATTACTATCTCTATTTACAATGCAGGCAAATACAATTCTATATAGTCTATTACTATTTCTTCTAACAGCAACATTCTCTATCATCACAATGGTTATATGTAGCACGATTCCATTCCATACATGGATTACAGGACCTTCTCCCACGCCTGTATTAAAATGGCCAACGCTCCTGCCTTTACTGCCATTATTAAGAAGTAAAAAGTAAAAGAAGCTGTCCAAAAAGATTTTTTGGACAGCTTCTTTTTAGGAAGAAACCTGCTCTGCAGAAGTTTCTTTATGCTGTATGTGACTTGTAATCCAAGCAATTCCACCAGCATCAGCTAAATAACATAATAAAATTAAAATTTGCATTTGTAATTGTGACCAATCTCCTAGAGATATAACATCCTGAAGCCCTCTGAGAGAATGAGACATTGGAAGGAATTCTCCACTCTTACTTAATACTGCTATATTTGTTACTTATCATCAACAGCTCAGAAGTTCCGTCAATTCGTTATTCACTATTTCTCGAGCATTTCATCACCACGTACTTAAAAAATCTCCAAAATAAAAATGCCACTTTTCAGTGACATTTTTATCCCGCAGTAACCGGCAGTAATATCCCGATTGGTGAAGGGTCATAATCAGTGGGGAATAAAGCTCTCCACTGATTAAAGTTTCATTTTACTTCTTATCCATTTTCAATTCCGTCTCAGCTAATAGCGGCAACACATTATCAAAAATATGCGTGTTGTTCTCTTCCCCAATCACATATCCACCATAAAACCTGCTGAATACATTGTCATTCCGAAATTCACTCATGCGCTCATACAATTCTTGGGCAAATTTTTTATCTCCTACTTGTAATACATATAAAATCGTTAGCCCATATGCTGCTGGTGATTCAAAATCTACTACTGGTTTTCCTGTTTCTAAATCATAGCGACCATATAACTTTCCATCTTTGCGGAATACCTTTTTAATAAACTCTAAATATGCTTCGGAGGAAATTCCGCCTAAACTACGATGGTAGGCAACATACGATTGATCAATGAGATTCACCCGGTCTTCATATGTAAATGCACCATCCTCTTTGTATTCTTTCGGGAATGCCCAGCCACGTCTTGGATAATCCGCTAAAAATTGAATAGCTTCCTGATACTGCGTTTCTGAAATTTTTCCGTACTTTTTCATATAAGAGAATGCACTTGGATTTATGTAAGATGTCGTTAATATGTTATTTTGCATCCCCTTATCTGCGTCATAATAGTCAACATAGATTTTCTTTTTCTTATTATAACGTAGTACAGCATCACTCACTTGATCCGCAAGATGCTTATACCGCTCTTCTTTATACATGTCATAAGCACGATATAGCTGTTCGATGATGCGGAGATCATCAATGAGAGCATTCGTACCAACCTGTCTTTCTCCTGTTTCAGAAATCTTCCATAACACAATATGGACTGGATGTATAAAATAATTTTGGATCACCTTTACTTGTTCATCAAACAATGATTGATCGTCCATATCAAGCGTATATTGTAGCCATAGCCCTGATGATTCTGATAATGCTTCACGGCCGGTAGCCTCGTTCGTTCCTACCTTTGAATCAGCTATGCGATATGTTGCGAGCGTCCCATTCTCGTTCATCATATGTCTCATAATAAAATATTCTGTTCGATTTCCTTGTAGTGCAGTCCAAAAAACAATTCCACCTAAAACCATAAATAAAGTTAACGCAATCCATATATACAAACGTTTCCGCACTTTTTCTCACCTCTATAATAAGACTAACCGTAATCTTAGTAGAGCATACGAAAACATTAAAAAGACAATCCTTTAGATTGTCTCTCACTTTTCTATCCTTTACACACGTTAATTAGCCTCTTTTGTAGTGCGATACAATAATTGCACAAGGTGATCATATTCACGCCGTGTAATTTCTTTATTATATAACTTTAATAACAAATCTTTATGCTCTTTCGAAAACGCCATTTTTCTAATGACTTCAGGATACATACAAACATCCCCTCCGTTTTACGTGAACTTCCACATTCTGTTAAACTCTAGCTTGTCCTTCTACAAATAAAACCCCTTAGACAGAACTAACGTTCGCATAAGCGTTATAAAAGATTTTGTTCTAAAACACAAATAAAATATTATTATCTTTCTTTTCTGGAGATTTCAAAATTATAATATCATATCCACTTTTTAAAATACATATATATTTTTGGCATTTTTTTGAATAAATTTTCCAATCCAATCAGAAAATAATGGCAAAAATGAAGAGGAGTAGAATTATGGATACTGTTACATTGTCACGGGCTTTCTTTGGGTCATCACTAGCATTCCACATTATTTTTGCAACACTTGGAATCGGACTATCTTTAATGATTTTTATAAGCGAAGTATTATATCACTGGAGAAAGGATTCTGATTACGCTGTTATGGCAAAAAGGTGGACAAAGGCTTTCGCCATCCTTCTTGGTGTCGCAATTCCTACTGGAACAATCGTCGGTGTACAAATTTCACTTCTTTGGCCCGGATTCGCCAAAATTGTCGGTCAAGTGATTTCTGTTCCATTTCAGATTGAGATTTTCGCCTTCTTCTTAGAAGCTTTATTTATGTCCATTTATGTATATGCAGCAGATAAATTACCACCATTTATGAGATTAATCTCACTCTTTTTTGTCATGCTTGGTGCCACTGCATCTGCCGTATTAATTACCTCAGCAAACACATGGATGAATACACCGGCAGGCTTTTCTATGAATCCTGATGGCTCTGTTTTTAACGTTGACCCGTGGAAAGCATTCTTTAATCCAAGCTTTTTCACAAGCTCCCTTCACGTTGTCATTACGGCTTATGCAACAGGTGCAGCAGTCATTGCTTCTATCGCTGGATTTAAATTATTAAAACGAAATATAAGTCCACGGGAAATTGCTTATCATAAAAAAGGACTATTTTTAGGCCTCGTTGTCACGTTTATTACAGGTGCTACGATGTGGCTTTCTGGACATGAATCGGCGATTGCTTTGCATGAACATTCTCCGGAAAAATTAGCATCTGCAGAAGCTTTATTTGAAACGACATCACATGCTCCTTTGTCCCTTGGCGGAGTTGTCGATCCTGAAACTCTTAAACTGAACTACGCCCTCGAAATCCCAAATATGCTAAGCATGTTAGTTGGATTTAATCCTAATACCGTTGTAAAGGGGTTAAATGAATTTCCACAAGAAACGTGGCCGCCATTTTATACCCATACGTTCTTTAATTTAATGGTTGGTACAGCTGCATTCACTTTTGCTGTAGCAGCAATCGCTCTTGTATATTGGTACTTTATCTATCGAAAAAAAGGGGCAGAATTACCAAAATGGCTTCTATGGGCCACTGCTGCGTGCGGACCGATTATGATGCTCGGCATTGAATTCGGATGGGTTTTCAGTTGTAGCGGTCGTCAACCTTGGACGATTTATGGGATGCAGCGCACAATGGATGCTGCTACGCGCGCTGATTTCGTCGGGCCTTTATTTATTTTATTCATCATTTTGTATATCGGTCTTGGCGCTTTAACGATTTTCGTACTACGAACTTTCTTTAGAAGACATCCATTAAAAAATGATCTAGGGCAGCAAGGAGGAGATCCTCGTGCATGAGGCAAGTATTGCGATTATCATCTTATGGGCCATTATCTTCGTATACAGCATTTTAGGTTCCATTGATTTTGGGGCCGGATTTTGGGGCATGGTATACGCGAAGCACCCGACTCTAGCTGGAAAGCTTGCTAATCGTTATTTATCGCCCACATGGGAAGTAACGAATACATTTCTCGTCTTTGTCGTTGTCGCATTTCTTGGCTTCTTTCCGAAAGCAGCTTTTACACTCGCAACAGTGATGTTTGTACCGGTGACATTAATTTTAGTTCTCGTTGCCATTCGTAGCACATTCATGGTTTTTGCATATTCCGTACCGAAGTATGAGCATATCTTGCGCTTTATTTCTGGTATTACAGGGCTCTTAATTCCAGCCTTATTAATTACAGTTTTGCCAGTAACAGAAGGTGCTTATATTACGACCTCTAGTGGAAAAGAAGTGCTATTATACGGGAAACTTCTATCAAGCCCTGTAATCTATTGGTATATGTTATTTGGGTTAACTTCAGAGTTGTTCCTATCCTCTCTTTTTCTAGCTGACTTTGCAAGAGAGCAGCGCTCAGAGGATACGTATCGACTCTACAGACGAAACGCCATCGTACTTGGTCCGGCGACGCTCGTTACAGCCATTATCGCCCTTGTTGTTATGGAACCAGAAACACAGTGGCTCATGCAAGGATTAATTAAGCAGTTTCCATGGTTCACAGTCTCCATTCTTTTATTTGTAATCGGGTATTCTTCCCTTTGGTGGACAAATAAAAAATACGGTTCACTCGGCTGGCCTCGCATCGCTGTTTTAGCAGTTGTTGCACAATATGCCTTTGCTAGCTACGCTTACGGCGTCGCGCATTTACCGTATATCATTTATCCGGACGTTACTGTATTTACAAGCTTTACAACGAAAGAAACATTCTATGCGCTGCTCATCCTCTATGCAATCGGCATCGCAATCTTGCTTCCAGGCTTTATCTTCTTCTGGAATTTATTCTTAAAGGATCGAACGTTCCTCAAAGAAAAATAACGATTTAAAGAGAAGCTACTCCAAACATTTACTAAAATGTCTAGAGTGGCTTCTCTTTATAATAATGACTCCCTAAATAATTTCTACATCTTTACAAACAAAAACACCATATATATCCATTTTGTTTTTCCTTCATACTAAGTCGCGGCTATGAAAACAAAAGAAGATTCCCACTCGAGCGGACGCTCTCTCCCACCCCAAAAAAGCTTATATCAGTTTTTCAATTTTTATTTATATAAAACGAAACTTCCATCACTGATTGTATTTTTTTTGGGATAACTCCTTTTTGGATTTTCACATATAAGTTACTGCTATGAAAACAAAAAGTGGCCTACTCTCTTTTTCTCCCTTTGTTTTAAACTCGGCACGGGGCGAAAAAAGGCCCTGGCCGCTTCTACAATCGGGCGGACGCTCCCTCCCACCCCAAAAAAGTTTTTATACCATGTTTTCAATTTTTATTTATCTAGGTTCTTCTCTCTATCAAAAAGCACTAGTTATCTCTCTCGTATCTATATTTGCCTTTTAACATCAAATACACATATTCACTAGATTCAGGTACATGCCTAGTTCTTCTTATTTTTTTTGAATATAATGCTGTATACACTTGAGACAAGCTCAAATCTATTTGCTCAAGTAAAAAAGAAAGGTAGGCTAACAATGAGTACTGAAATATTGATTACAATCGTCGTCTTCTTCTTAACTATAATCATCATTTTTTGGCGACCACGGGGATTGAATGAAGCATGGCCCGCTGCAATTGGCGCTGGTATCATTCTCCTTACAGGACTTGTATCAAAACCGGATGTTATGGATATTATTAGTAAAATAGGAGGCGCCTCCATAACTATCTTAGCAACTATCGTTATGGCCGTTATATTAGAAAGCTTCGGCTTCTTCCATTGGGCGGCTGCAAAACTGGCAAATCTAGCAAAAGGTTCTGGTCACCGTTTATACTGGTACATTCAATTACTATGCTTCCTCATGACTCTTTTATTTAACAACGATGGCAGCATCTTAATTACAACTCCAATTTTAATTTTACTTCTCAAAAACCTTCAATTAAAACCACACCAACAAATTCCGTATTTACTAAGTGGTGCTTTAATTGCTACTGCTTCAAGTGCACCAATTGGTGTAAGTAATATCGTAAACTTAATCGCATTAAATATCGTACACATGACACTTTATATGCACACTGCAATGATGTTCGTACCTGCAACACTAGGACTACTATTTATGTCATGGCTCATGTACACTGTTTTAAAAAGAAAACTACCTAAAAAATTACCAGTTTCCTCTTATGATATTGAAGAAATCTTCTTCACAAAAAATTTCCATCCTCTAAAAGGAAAAAATTCCGTTGATACAAAACAAAAACGGACAAAATTTATGTTAAAGGTATTACTTTTCGTATTTCTTATGCGCTGTCTTCTCTTCGTCGCTTCCTTCCTATCCATACCAATTGAAATTGTAGCTGTACTCGGTTCACTCGTTCTCCTTATATGGAGATGGTACTATTTACGTACAAACCCTGTCGATATCTTAAAAAAGACACCGTGGCACATTTTGATCTTCGCATTCTCCATGTATGTTATTATTTACGGGCTTCACAATGCAGGATTAACAACGTTTCTTGTAACGTGGCTCGAACCGATTGTTAACCAACATCTACTATACGCAAGCTTTACAATGGGTGGATTGGTTTCACTTCTCTCCAACGTCTTTAATAATCACCCCGCATTAATGATTGGTACCATTACATTAACCGAGATGGGACTCGATCCAGTCACTCTAAAAACAATTTATCTTGCAAATATTATCGGTAGTGACATGGGATCGTTATTATTACCAATCGGTACACTTGCTTCCCTCATTTGGATGTAYATCCTAAAACARAATAAAATTAAAGTGAAGTGGAAAGACTATTTAAGCGTATCCCTTATCGTCATTCCGCTCTCAACAATCGTAACATTATTCCTCTTATTCTACTGGGTACAACTTTTCTTCTCCCTCTAAAAAACAATAGCCTCCTTTGCTACCGTCTTAGCAAAGGAGGCTTCTTCTATATTTAAATTAGATACACGTGATCAATCAAGTTAAAAGGTGTTCGGAAGCCGTACATATCTCCCACTATTTGTGGGCATTCGTACCCCATCTCAAATCCAATTATTGATATAAGTGACTACCAGCTTCTTTAAATTCTTCTGATTTCTCTTTCATGCCTTTTTCAATTGCTTCTGTTGTTTCTAAATCATTTTCTTTTGCATATTCACGAATGTCATGTGAAATTCTCATACTACAGAACTTCGGACCACACATGGAACAGAAATGAGCTGTTTTTGCTCCTTCTGCTGGTAATGTTTCATCGTGGAAATCCATTGCCCGTTCAGGATCTAATGATAAGTTAAATTGATCGCGCCAGCGGAATTCAAAACGCGCTTTTGAAAGAGCATCATCACGCTGCTGCGCTGTTTTGTGTCCTTTCGCAAGATCAGCCGCATGCGCCGCAATTTTATACGTAATAACCCCTTCACGAACGTCATCTTTGTTCGGTAAGCCTAAATGCTCTTTCGGTGTGACATAACAAAGCATCGCTGTACCAAACCAGCCAATCATCGCTGCACCAATCGCCGATGTAATATGATCATAACCTGGTGCAATATCCGTTGTTAAAGGTCCAAGTGTATAAAATGGTGCGCCTTGGCAAATATCAAGTTCTTTATCCATATTTTCTTTAATTAAATGCATTGGTACATGCCCTGGTCCTTCAATCATAACTTGAACATCATGCTTCCAAGCAATTTTTGTTAACTCACCAAGCGTTTCAAGCTCAGAGAATTGCGCTTCATCATTCGCATCCGCAATCGAACCTGGACGTAATCCATCTCCAAGAGAGAAGGAAACATCATACTGTTTCATAATTTCACAAATTTCTTCAAAGTGAGTGTATAAGAAGTTTTCTTTATGATGGAATAAACACCACTGCGCCATAATAGAACCACCGCGCGAAACAATTCCTGTCGTACGTTTTGCTGTAATTGGAATGTAACGAAGTAGTACACCTGCATGAATTGTAAAGTAATCCACACCTTGCTCCGCTTGTTCAATTAACGTGTCACGGTATACTTCCCAAGTTAAATCTTCAGCAATACCATTTACTTTTTCTAGCGCTTGGTAAATCGGCACTGTTCCAACTGGTACAGGAGCATTACGAATAATCCATTCACGAGTTGTATGAATATTTTTCCCTGTTGATAGGTCCATAATTGTATCTGCACCCCAGCGCGTTGCCCATGTCATCTTCTCTACTTCTTCCGCGATAGAAGAAGAAACTGCAGAGTTACCGATATTCGCATTTACTTTCACGTGGAAATTGCGTCCGATAATCATCGGTTCTGCTTCTGGGTGGTTAATGTTTGCTGGTAAAATCGCACGTCCTTCTGCGATTTCTTTACGAACAAACTCAGGCTCTACACCTTCACGAATCGCAACATATTCCATCTCAGATGTAATGATACCGTTACGTGCATAGTGCATTTGCGTTACATTTGCGCCCTTTTTTGCACGAAGTGGTTTACGATCCATCTGCGGGAACACAGGTGTATGCTGAGAAGCAGCCTTCACGCCATCATCTTCCGGTTTAATTTCACGTCCTTCATACTCTTCTACATCTCCACGGTCAACAATCCAAGCACGGCGAGGTGTTGGAATGCCTTTTTCCAGCTCTACTTTGTACCCAGGGTCTGTGTACGGACCACTTGTATCATACACGCGAATCGGCGGATTTGGTACACCGTTTGTATCACTTTGCTCAATCTCACGCATTGGTACTTTCATACCTTCATGCGGGCCATCAACATAGACTTTCTGACTTCCTGGTAAACTCGACTTCAATTCAATTTGCTCAGCTGAAACAGATTGCTTCATAATTTGTGTTTCCTCCCCTTTATCATTTCAGGCAAATCGAACTTGCTCAGAATCTTGGGCCACCTTCTGGGCAATTCGATTCCCGCTTCAGCAGCTAGAATGGTCGGTGGCTTCGCCTCTTCAACTGAAGCTCCATCCCCTCCCATTCTGACCGAGCCGCTTTCGCTTTACTTGTGAAAAGGACAAGAACTAGTGACCAGCGCATGCCAAAATAAAAAGAGCCAGGTCCATAGTAAAACAAGGACCTGGCTCATAAAGACATAGTTATGTAAAGCCGTTAACTTCCCTACGCTGGTACGAGCCAGATCAGGTCCAGAGGGTTAAGAAGTTCTCGCACTTCTCTCTCAGCCCACGCTTCTCTTGGGCACCCCTAGTTTATCACTGATTTAATTTTCAATACTTTCCCATCATACACGATAATCAGAAAAATGCAAAGGCATGAAGTACAATTTTTACATGTCGTTTTTTATCTGCTAGTCGATACTCCTTATCGAACCGCTGATAAAGTGAACCTTAATTAGTGGGGTTTTCTTCATCCCCCCACTGATTATTAGCCCGACCAATCGGGCTTTTACAGACAGTTCATCTCCCACCTAACTTCTTTGTTTCCACTGAATTTTGAGGTGGGGGTCAAAACTTATCCATGTTCAGCTAAAATAATATTTTCATCAATGTAAACGTTTATTTAGAAGTTTACTTTCAAAAATGATAAAAATAATTTATTATTTTTAAACATAGATATCCAATTAAGGTATATAATTATATCCAGATAATAGGATAGGGAGGTCTTGGTAATATGCTAGGTATCGATGTTATAAAGACAACAGAGGAATTAATTATTAAATGGCAATTAGCAAAAATTAGTATTCCATTAGATGAAATCATCGAAATTACTGAAGATGATACTTATGCTGGTGTGGAAAAAGCTGATGCAATTCGAATAGGAACAGCATATGGTACAACTGATCGTATCTTAATTAAAACTATAAAACAAAATTATATATTATTTACTACTAATAAAGTTTCAATTTTAAATAAAATAAATGCTTAATTGCTTTATTTATATTGCATAAATTTTTAGAACGAAAGGCAGCTAATGTGAGGCTGCCTTTTATTAAATTTATAGCAAAAAACAATCAAAAAACACAAACAGCATACTTATTTATAGAGGGATTAATAAACTTGGGAGGGTATTTATTCGAAGATGAATAGTCTTTCATGCCGTGGGTAACCATCGGGTTAAGGGCATGTATCATTTTAGGCACAAACAAGCCAGGTACTTTCAGCACCTGGCTTGTTTGTGTTAAGTTGACGGCTTATACCCATCTAAAAACTTAAGGTATCATCCACGTTAAATAGTAAGCTTGTACATATGTCATAATCCCAACAATGGTTACGAAGAATAAACTATGTTTTAATGTGAAGCGGAATAAGTCAGATTCTTTTCCAGCTAGACCTACTGCCGCACACGCAATTGCAATCGATTGCGGAGAAATCATTTTACCCGTTACACCACCTGTTGTATTGGCAGCAACAAGCAATACTTCTGAGACGCCAACTTGCTGTGCTGTAATAGCTTGCAAGTTGGAGAATAATGCGTTTGCCGATGTATCTGATCCTGTTAAGAATACGCCGATCCAGCCAAGGAATGGTGAGAAGAACGGGAATAATCCACCTGTTCCTGCTAATGCTAACGCGAGTGTTGACGATAAACCAGAATAGTTTGCGATGAATGCGAATCCTAATACGAAACCGATAGATAGAATTGGCATTTTTAATTCTTGTAAAGTTTCTGCAAATGTTTCTACAGCTTGTTTTGCACTCATTTTTAAAATAATGATAGAAATAATACAAGCAATTAAAATTGCTGTTCCAGTTGCTGATAAAATATCAAACTTCAATACGGCCTCATAAGGTGTTGGCTTATTTACAATTGGTTCTGCCTTCATGACTAAATTGTGCAGACCTGGAATTTCAAACTTAAAGACAAGACTTTCTAAAGCCCCGCCTGGAGCAAATAGAGCTTTGAAGAATCCTTGACTCCAAACTACAACCATAACTGTCAAAATAATAAACGGTGACCAAGCCTTCACAACTTTTCCAGCTGTTAATTTCGGCATGGATGAAGCTGTTGTTGTCGCTGCCACTTCAGCGTTCGCCTGATTAGATTGATAAATTTCTTTCGGCTGCCATACTTTTAGGAATAACGCTAAACATACTAAGCTGACAAGCGCTGATGTAATATCCGGAAGTTCCGGTCCTAAAAACGTCGCTGTAATAAACTGTGTAATTGCAAATGAACCACCTGCTACAAATAGTGCAGGCCATGTTTGTTTTATACCTTTAAAGCCATCCATTAAAAATACGATAAAGAATGGAACAAATAATGATAGGAACGGTAATTGGTGTCCTGCCATTTGTCCGATTTTATGAGCATCAATACCCGTTACTTGCCCTGCAACTGTAATCGGAATCCCCATTGCTCCGAATGCTACCGGCGCTGTATTTGCAATTAAACAAAGTCCAGCTGCGTATAACGGATTTAAACCAAGACCAGCAAGAAGCGCTGCTGTAATTGCTACCGGTGCACCAAATCCAGCTGCTCCTTCCAAAAATGCGCCAAATGAAAAACCAATTAAAATAACGAGTAATCGATGGTCATTCGTAATCGATAATACCGATGCACGTATCACATCAAATTGCCCTGTTTTAACAGAAATTTTATATAAAAATACCGACATTACAATAATCCATGCAATTGGCCATAACCCATATAAGAAGCCATATCCGGTTGCTGCCATCGCCATTGTAAACGGCATTTTATACGCAAATAGTGCGACTAAAACTGTTAATACAACTGTAATAAATCCTGCCACATACCCCTTCATACGAAACACTGCTAAAGCCAAGAAAAAAAAGATAATTGGAATAAGTGCGACCGCTGCGGAAATCCAAATGTTACCGAACGGATCGTAAACTTGTGTCCATGTGCCCATTGTCCTCTCCCTTTCTGTAATCCCCTGTTTTAAAATCCTTATAATCCTATCAATAGACTATCCGGTCATCATACCTTTAGGTCTAAAATAAAAAACGTTTAAGAAAACGTTTTCAATTATTGTATTTATACTTTACCATATCATTTTTATTTTAAAAAGATTTTTCTGATTATTTTTCCCGTTTTTTCGTTTAATTGCACTTTCTATAAATAGGAAAAAAGTAAGTTTCATTCTTCCCTCATTATTTTAAACAAACGTTTGATTAACAAAAGAAAAGACTATCACTCTGGCGTATTTCACTTTAAACAAACGTTTGATTAAAAGCCTTATGCCTCGTTCAGCACAACTAAAAAAGAAAAAGCACTCGCAATTCGCAAGTGCCCTACCTTCTTCTTCTTTTCTTCTTTTTTCTCATAAGCTTTTTCCGGCGCGTATTCAATCGATCCGCTATAATATGGAGTGCACTCGCAGTGATAACTCCAATTACAAATGTCGTTAAAGCAACATCATGTTCCTTTGCAATCTCAAGCAACCTTCCGTCTAGTACCATTTTATTTACTATGTATAGGAATGGAGAAAAGACAAGAAGCATATACAATATACGAATGAGATCACCGATTACAAGCGTATGCGTTAAAAAAGAACGATGCGGCATCACACATTGATACGGATACCAAAAAATACGAAGTAATCCCCATTTATTATAGGCGTTACTATGAATATCCAAATCTGGTGTTAAGAAAAACGTGCCGATTAAAAATCCTATCGCAAAAGTAAGTAAAAAATCAAAATTTGTTAGTCCATACGAAACAAGCATAAATAAAACAATCGGAAGAGAAAGTAAGTTTATTTTCGTATGTGTTTTTCCTGATGGCATAGTACACTTCCTCGCTTATGTTTGCCCTGCCAGCACATGACAGTTCTCACCTATTGATCTAATTTTTGATCGATAAACGATGTGTCTATATCCGAACCAAACCAATCCGCTAATTTCATCTGCGCTTTTTCTTTTACATCTTCATTTACATACATGGATGCTTGCAAAAGTGCAGCTGTTAATGCCCCTAAATCATCCGTATAACCAATTCCAGCTATAAAATCCGGAATCGCATCAATTGGCGCAATAAAGTAAGCAAGCGCTCCGATAATGGTTGCCTTTACTCGTTTTGGAACATCCGGTCTTTGCATAACGTAAAACAGCAATAAACTTGCATAAATAACCGATTGTCCCGCTTGTTTCGCTACATGTTTCACTTTATTCCAAAACGCTTCAACTGAAAATTTTCGTTCCATATAAAGAGCCCCCATATTTTGTTTTTTTCATTATACGCAAAAAGTAGATGTGCCTTCAAAAAGAAAAAACTAGCCCCATTAGTCAATAAAAAGCTCATCAAATATACACATAACCGATCGATAAAAACTTATTGTAACAGACAACACAAGAAAGAACAAGTGTTCGTAATCATTTCCCGCTATTTACTCTACTTATATTAAGATTTTTCACATATAAATCACGGCTTCGGGAACAAAAGAAGACCTACTCTCTTCTCCTCCCTTTGTTTTAAACTCATCATGGGGCGAGCTTCTATACTCAGGCGGACGCTCTCTCCCACCTAAAAAGAGGGGGGGTTATATATTAAAACTCCCATCACCAATTGAAATTTTGCTAGACAACTCCTTTTTGTTCTTTCACTTATAAGTTGCTTTGCATACAAAAATGGACCTGCTCTCTTCTCCTCCCTTTGTTTTAAACTCATCATGGGGCGAGCTTCTATGCTTAGTCGGACACTCTCTCCCATCTAAAAAGAAAGGGTTTATATATTTTCTATCAATATTTCTCAATATAAAATGTTCTATTTCTCTTAACATTCTCTTTTATCTTTGTTATATTTTCTAGTTGACGAGCATATAAACCAATGTTAAAGTTTTCTCTGGTAGTAACAACGAAAATACAAAAACTGTAAAATGTTATAGTGTTTCTAAGAATTGAATTTTGTTGTATAATACAGAAATGACGTTATGCTTATGGATCAACAAAAGAAATGGCAGGAAACCAAAAGGGTATGCATAGTTAAAGTCGTATATGGGTGATATAGAAAACCCTGCTCATGGCCAAGAAAACTATGTATTTTTTATTTTAGCATTTTTCTCTCAAAAATCGACCAAGCCTGATAGAGAAAGGGTGGAAATGGATGAAGGAATCTTTAAAATCGCAATTTCATAGTGTGCGTTTTACTTTGTTCGTCGCTTTGGCCTTATGGCTAAAAACTTACATCATAACGCGTACGAGCTTTGATTTGAAACTTGAATCTTTCATGCAAGAATTTATCTTATTTATTAGTCCATTGGCAACATCATTACTGCTTGTGGGTCTTGCATTATTCGCAAAAGGGAAAAAACGTAATTATATAGCACTTGGAAYTGATTTTGTTTTAACAATCGTTCTTGTTGGTAACGTAATGTTCTACGGATTCTACAATGATTTCGTTACTTTACCGGTACTTGGGCAAACGTCCAACTTTGGACAGCTAGGTTCTAGTGTAAAAGAACTACTCAACTACAAAATCATTGTTGCATTTGCTGACATTATTCTTTTCTTCGTTTTATTAAAAAAGAAGAAAGACTTTGCAAAAACGGAGCGTGTGTCACGTCCAATGCGTTCTTTATACTTCGTATCAACGGTTGCTATTTTCTTCGCAAACTTAGGTCTTGCAGAAACTGAGCGTCCGGAACTATTAACGCGTTCATTTGACCGTGTTATGCTCGTAAAAAACTTAGGTTTATATACTCACCAAGAAGTTACACCATTCTTAAACCAATTTGCAAAAGAAAGCTATTACTTCGATAACTTCTTCCACCAAACTGGACAAGGAAAAACATCGGATGCTGAATTCTTAGTAGATACATCACTATATCCGTTAGACCGAGGTGCTGTATTCTTTACACATGGTAATAACGAATATACTGCAACACCAGAAATCCTGCGTCAGCAAGGGTATTACACAGCTGTATTCCACGCGAACAACGCAACATTCTGGAACCGTAACATCATGTATCCTGCACTTGGTTACGATCGTTACTATAACGAACTTGACTACAAAATCACACCAGAAACAAAGTTAAACTGGGGATTAAAAGATATTGAGTACTTTAATCAATCCGTGGATATGTTAAAACAAGTGAAGAAGCCATTCTATACTCGCTTCCTTAGTTTAACCAACCACTATCCATTTACTTATGATGACGGTACAAAATTAATCGAGCCTTACAACTCTGGTGATGGTGTATTTGACCGTTACATGGTAACAGCTCGTTACTTAGACGAAGCACTGAAAAACTTTATTGAACGTCTAAAAGCAGAAGGTATTTATGATAACTCGGTTATCGTATTCTACGGTGACCACTATGGTATTTCTGAAAACCATAACCGTGCGATGGCACAATTCTTAGGAAAAGAAGAAATTACAACATTTGATCATATGAACTTACAACGTACACCAATGTTCATTCACGTTCCAGGTCAAAAAGAAGGTAAAACAATTTCAAAACCAACAGGTGAAATTGATATTAAACCAACAATTCTAAACTTACTTGGTGTTGATTCAAGCAATGACATTAGCTTCGGTCATGATGTATTCTCACCAGATTATAAATCATTCGTTGTTCTTCGTGATGGAAGTTTTATAACAGAACAATATATATATACAAACAGTACATTCTATAACCGCGAAACAGGCGAAATTGTAGAAGTACCGAAAGAAGAAGCTCAAGCGATGATTGATCGTGCGCAAAATGAACTGCACATGTCTGATAAACTCATTGAGGGAGACTTACTTCGCTTCTCTGAAAGCAACAAAATTAAAACGGGCGAAGTAAAAACAATTATTAAAGAAGACAAAAAAGGCGCTGAGTAATCTCAGCGTCTTTTTCTCTACATTAGTATGATAAAATTACACAATCTTCACCAAATATTTACATAAAATTCATGAAACATCTCTATAATAGAATTTGTAAACAGTGTTCTGTTCATTCCTCATGGGGAATAATAGTATCATTTGTGTAACAATTTCCCTGATGTTACCGGGAAGTAACATCCATTGTCTTAGTAAAGCCGTTTGGTTTACTGGTCACCTTTCTAAGCTATACCAAGACAATATCCCTATGAAACAAGCTACCCTCTTATGCAACATTGTTGCAAGCAACGTTCTATATGAATGTTGCTTTTTTTATTTCTAAAAAGCAGGATTCTCATTTCTCATTTGCGAATTTGTATATGCGCAATACAATAAATTGGCGTTTCCATACGGGCTCTCACCACTCATCATTTAAACAATTAAGAAAGGATGGGAAGTAAAATGGCATACGAAAGATTTGTATTATGGAATGACACAATTATTGATACAAATAACAAACAACCGTACATACAATTAGAAGAACGTGGTTTACAATTTGGAGATGGTGTCTATGAAGTAATTCGTATTTATAAAGGAAACATCCACTTATTAGATCCACATTTAACTCGGTTATACCGTTCAATGGATGAAATAGAACTAACACTCGCTTTCTCTAAAGCAGAACTCATTACACTACTTTACAAATTACTCGAAAATAATAACTTCCAAGAAGATGGTACCATCTACCTGCAAGTTTCTCGAGGAGTACAGCATCGTGCGCACACATTCTCTTTTGATGTAACCCCAACGATTTATGCTTATATCTCAAAAAAAGAACGACCCGCTTTATGGATTGAATACGGAATACGTGCCATATCAGAACCTGATACACGTTGGCTCCGCTGTGATATTAAATCCTTAAATCTATTGCCAAATGTATTGGCTGCCACAAAAGCAGAACGCAAAGGATGTAAAGAAGCCCTTCTCGTTCGTAACGGAATAGTTACAGAGGGTAGTCACTCGAACTTTTTTCTTGTAAAAAACGGGATCCTTTATACCCACCCTGCTAATCACCTAATCCTAAATGGGATTATTCGTCAATATATTCTTTCCTTAGCCCATAAACTAC
>NZ_JBFTMC010000085.1:0-23320 GCF_056396765.1 Bacillus sp. 05T22 | reverse complement strand
CCTTTTTCATCTCAATCACTTTCCACTTTATTTCTTCTGGGTAATGTACTCTTTCTTTCAAATGAAAAACACCTCCGTTGAATTTGCATACTTAGTATGCGAATTCAGGAGGTGTTTTTTTCATGTACCACTATTCGGGTTCACTTCAATTCCATTATCGTAGGTTTTTTTGTGATTTGTGGGCATTAAGCCTTTCATTGATGATTTAATTGTATCCTTTCACAAGACAAGCCCGTTTTTGGGGAAACAAGCTCCCGATTCTACATGTAAACATAATATAAATTGAATCCGCTCATTTAGAACATGATAGGATCCCCTTGTTGTTACGAATGATATTAAAGGAGGAATAGAGTAATGAGTGATAAATGCGATGACAGATGCGATGACAGATGCGATGACAGACATGAACATCACCATAGACACATAAGACACGGCTTCGGTGGCGGTTTTGCGCTTCTAATTGTATTGTTTATTTTATTGATTATCATCGGTGCTAGCTGCTTCGGTGGCGGTTGCGGCTATGGCGGTGGCTTTGGCGGCGGCTATGGTGGCTTTGGTGGTTACGGATACTGCTAAACAAAAACTATTGGAAATAGCCTTGTGCACGCGCACAAGGCTATTTTATTCACAATTTAAGGCGTTGTGATAATTTATTCATGTAAAGGGAGCGGATTAAAAAGAAGAAAATGATCTCAATAATCCCAAATAAAGTGAGTACAAATAATAGTTCTTTGAGTAAAGAAAGGGCAAGTAATGCTTGTAAAAATTGAATTGCAAATATTGTATGGACAGTAGCAACCACATAAGGTACGAAAAATAAAATAGCCAGTTGAATTGTTGCAGAACGGAACATTTCAGATTCTGTTAATCCAATTTTTGTAATGGTAATATACTTTTGTTCTTCCCTTGTTAAATCGTTATACATACGGAAATATAAGACACTTGCGGCTCCAATAAAGAAGATAATGCCGAGAAACGTTCCAATAAAGAAACTAGAAACATTACTTTTTTTGCTGTATGCTAGTTCGTCACTAGATGTAAAAAGGCTGAATGGGACAACAGTATGTTGTTCTTCTTGCTCTTTGTTCTTCAATAAATCATTTCGATCTTTATCTAGACTATTTATTATATTTTTGGTAGGGATAAGAGTGTCTTCCCAATTTTCAACAAGATAGTTATAAATGGTAATCGTTTCAATATGCGGAAGCATGTTGTCAATTACGTAATCTTGCATCACAATTGTATGCGGAAGAGCGTATTGCGGCTCTACTCCTGGATTTAAAAATCCTTTAATGTGAAATTCTTTTTTATTAGATTCTAAAGTAATGGTTTGTTGCTTCGCGAACGGATTGGTTATTAAATTTAATAGTGTTGGTGAATATCTAGAAATTACATATGCATCGGCTGGATCTAACTGAACTTCTGGTTGCTTCAACAGTTTAGCTAGTGTATTATAATCACTCATTTTCATAATAACAATGTCTTGTTCTAGAGCTTTATCTTTTAAAACTCTAAATTTATATTTTTGATATTGAAATTGATGATTTGTAAGTTCTTGTTCTATTGTAGCAATATGTTTTTGTTCGAATGAATTCCCCTCATTAGATGTATAGGTGAATGGGACAGGGTATTGTTCCAGAATAGAGGCCCTTGTGTAATTATTCATAGCAAAGAGCGGTGTAATAATTGTGAAAGCAAGCGCAGATAACATAGTAACAATAAAGAGCATATTAATATTACCACGCGTACGTGCAACTAAATCTGAAATCCATAACATATTCATTTGTTTCATGTAAAATCTTCTTCTCTTTTTTAAAATAGATATAAAGAGAAGAAACGTTTGAGAAAAGAATAAATACGTTCCAATTATTACAAGTGGCAATATGGATAAAATAATGAAGACTACAGAGCCATCCTGTACGTTTTTTTCGGTGAAATATCCTTTCGGGTATCCAGCGATATAATAGCATAGTCCTAAACAAGCTAAAGCAAATAAAGAAGTGAGAATAGAAGGCCGTTTTTCTTTTCCTAACTTTTGCTCGTTTTTAATGAGACGAATCGTTTTACGTGTACGAACGAACATAGGTGTAAACGTAGAAACGATAAAAAACAGAATGATGAAAGTTACAGTTGTGACGATAATTGCTTTCGTTGGCCAATATAAGTAGAGCCCTGTTGCACCTGTTAATTTGGACGTAACCAATAGAAAAAGGTTAGAAAAAACAAGACCACCTTGAATACCAGCAAAAATGGCTAATAGTCCGATTATCATATTTTCCGTAAACACAAGTCGCTTTAATTGTTTATTGGAAATACCGAGAACGGTTAAAATACCAAATTGTTTTTTACGTACATTTAAAAATGTTCCAATCGAATACAGCAAGAAAAAGAACGAGAACATGACGATAACAAATTGCGCCATTCCAATTAGATTCATCAAAGGTCCTTGTTCATGTAAGTTCTGTAAACGCGGATGGTACGAGTATACAGTAAGTGAGAAGAAAACCATTATCGAAAAAGCACTGCTTACAAAATAAGCAAAATATGCTTTAGAATTACGCATGACATTTTTAAATGCAAATTGCCAAAACGTCATCCACGTCTTCCTCCTAATAAAGCCAACACATCTAATATTTCTTGATAGAACTTTTCTCGATATAATCCGCGGTGTAATTCATTATAAAGCTCGCCATCTTTAATAAAAATAACGCGGTTGCAATAGCTAGCTGCAAATGGATCATGAGTTACCATTAAAATGGTCGCTTTTTCTTCTTTATTTAACTTTGTAAATAACTCCATTACATCAATGGCAGCTTTTGAGTCTAAGTTTCCAGTAGGTTCATCAGCAAGCAAGAGCGATGGATGATGAATAACAGCGCGAGCTACAGCTGTACGCTGCGCTTGTCCGCCAGAAACTTCAAAAATCCGCTTATTTAAAATATGATCAATTCCAAGTTTATTTGAAATATTATCCAGTTTTTTATCCATTTCTTTAAGAGGAACATTATCTAACGTTAATGGTAATACAATATTCTCACCGATTGTTAACGTATCTAATAAGTTAAAGTTTTGAAAAACAAACCCTAGTTCTTGGCGGCGGAAAACAGCTAGCTTTTCACGGCGGAATGTATGAGGTTGTTTTCCGTTAATAAACACTTCACCAGCAGTAGGAGAATCAATTGTTGAAATGACATTTAAGAAAGTAGATTTACCGCTCCCTGAAGGACCCATAATTGCGACAAATTCACCTTTATCTACATGTAAATTTATATTTTTTAAAGCAGTATGAGGGACTTTGCCCTCATACACTTTGGAGACATTTTTAATGTGTAATACTTCTTCCATAAAAAATCACCTTTCTATTTCTTAAAACTTAATATGCTGAGATAATTTTTGCATATATAGGGAACGAATTAATAAGAAAAAGAGAATTTCAATCGTTCCAAAAGCCATAATATAGGGAACAAAGAATAAGATCGCAAGCTGAATGGTAGCTGAGCGTTTCATTTCAGATTCCGTTAAACCGATTTTTGTAACGGTAATATATTTTTCTTGTTCATTTGTTAAATCCGTATACATTCGGAAGTAAAGTACACTTCCAGCTCCGATGAAGAAAATGACACCAAGGAACGTACCGATAAAGAAGAAAGAAGCGGCGCCTAATTTGATTTCGTATAGCGAATTACTCGCTTCCTCCATGATATATAAAGGCTCTTTAGATGCGATACTCTCTCGGTCTTTCTGCAATTTTGTTATAAATTCCGCTGCGATTACATGTGTTTTTTCCCAATTTTGTACTTGAACGCTATACAGTTCCATATGTTTGATGCTACTCGATAAGGAGCGTACTGTATCATCAGATAAAATTAACAATTGTGATGCCAGTCCAGTTGGGATTACACTAAAAGTTTCAAATCCCTTTACATGTAAGGTAAAGGAATTTTGAGAAAGTGTAACGTTTTTTTGTTCGACCTGTCCCTCCAGAGGGCCTAGCAAGTTTTGATATCCATGTCCAGGAAGGATGTATGTTTCATTCCCCTTTACAGAAAGGCGTTTGAGATTTAAAGCAGTAGCAAGCTTGTTATAGTCACTTTGCTTTAATACATACACTTCTCTTTCATAGGGAGTCGTTTTATCTTCTTTCAATGACACTGCATATAAATCGGTTTTAAACGTTTTATATGTAAACTCTTCTTTGCTCAGTCGCTTTTCTAACCAGTCTATATGTTGAGAGGCCATGGGATTAGCATCATATGAAAGGTAGGTAAATGGGAATGGACTATTTTTGGCTACCTCCAATTTTATAAATTTCCCAAACCCATATATGAATGTAATCATTGTAAATGCGAGAGTAGATAACATAGCTACAATAAAAAGCATATTAATATTTGTTCGAATACGGCTTGCCAAGTCTGAAATCCACAGCATATTAATTCGCTTCATGTAAAATTTTCGTCTTGTTTTCAAAATGCGAATGAGCAGGAAGCAAATTTGTGAAAAGAAAAGGTATGTTCCAATTGCCACAAGTGACGGAATGACGAAAATACTAGAGAACATGTAAATCGATCCTATGTCTATACCGAGCGATAAAAAGAACTGTGGATTTCCGGCTAGTACATATCCCGATAGCAAACATAGAGCACCAAATAAAGAAATAAGTATAGATGGTTTTCGCTCTTTTTGCTTTACTTTTCCTTCTTTTAAAAGGCGTACTGCTTTTCGTGTGCGAATGAGCATAGGAGTAAAAGCAGAAACAATGATAAAGAGTCCAAGAAAGGTTGTTGTTGTTAAAATGATGGCTCCTGTAGGCCAATATAAATACAATCCTGGAACGTGTGTAATTTTTGCTGTTACTAATAAGAAAAATTGTGAGAATACGAGTCCGAGTTGAATGCCAACAAAGATGGACAATATCCCAATTAACATATTTTCCATAAAAACAAGACGTTTTAATTGCTTTCTCGATATTCCTAAAACGGTTAAAACTCCAAATTGTTTTTTACGAACTTTTAAGAAAGTGCCGATGGAATAAAGCAGAAAGAAAAAGGAAAAGCACACAATGACCACTTCTGAAAATACCATTAACCCTGTAATTCCATCAACTGTACTTAAATTTTGTAACCGAGGATGAAATAAATATACTGCAAACGAAAAGAAAATGGCAATGGAAAACGCACTGCTTAAAAAGTAGGCAAAATAAGCACGGGAATTTCGCGTTACGTTTTTAAATGCAAACTGCCAAAAAGTCATGCTGTATACCTCCAACTAGAAGAAAAAGATGTAGTCATGTTGCAAAAAATGTATGAGAGTGAGTTCTCATACATTTTGTTGAAATTGTGTATGTTCATTCTTCAATCACCTTCCCCGAGCCGTCTGCTTGATGATTTAAAGCGTTATGGAAGATGATTTTAATGCTAGTTCCTTTGCCTACTTCAGAGTCTAACTTCACGGAATGACCTAAATAAGAGCAAATTTTACTGACAATATAAAGCCCCATACCAGTTGATTCTCCGAAAGTACGTCCATTTTTCCCTGTGTAAAATGGTTCAAATACTCTTCGAACATCTTCCTGAGGGATACCAACACCTTCATCACGAACTTCTAAAATAATATCTTTTCCATTTCGATAAGCAGACAAGAAGACTTTCTTTCCGCGTTCACCAGAATAACGAACAGCATTTGTCATTAATTGGTAAATGATAAACTTTAACCATTTTGCGTCCGAAGCAACTTTAAGATCGGAATGAACTTCTAAAACAGGGAAGACTCCGTTGCGAATAAAGAGTTCCTTTAAGCCATTGATATTTTTCGTTACAGCATCTTTTAAGGAGAGTGTTTCTACATGGAAATCCTCGTGGAAGTTATTCAGCCTCGCCATATATAACGCCATATCAAGTCCTTGATTTAATCTTTCTAGTTCTTTCTTAAACTTCGGAATGAGATGTTCATCTTCCATTTCTAGTACCATCAGCTGCATAATAGAAACTGGCGTTTTCATTTGATGTACCCAGTGATTAATAAACAATTGGTGTTCTTGTTGTTTGACTTCATATGATTGCAGTTCTTTTTGGAATAGACGATACTGAGTCCGAACAAGCTCATTTACGCCGTGTGGCATTGGGGCAGTTGCTCTTTCAATAAACGCATCTTCCATTTTTTCTGGTGGCTCACTTAATCTGTGGTACATTCTGCGGTTGCGAACATAGCGATAAGCGAGAAAGCAAATAAATAAATATAAGCTTAATACAATAAAGTAGAATTTGTTGTTTTGGAATCCATCTACAGCATCATAGAGAATAAAAATGATACCGAAGTTTAGTGCATATAATAGAAAAAACGCAAAATGATCACGCAAAAATAACTTCATTCTTATTCACTCCAAGTTGCGTTAAAACGATACCCTAATCCGCGTACTGTTTCAATTGCATTTTCAATACCAAGCTCATTAAATTTCTTACGAAGACGTGTAATGTTTACATTCAATGTGTTTTCTTCAACGAAGCTTTCATCGTCCCAAAGTGCAGCTAATAGATCTTCGCGGTTTGCTGTACGAGGGTGTTTCGATAATAACATTTCCGCCAAGATAGCTTCTTTCTTTGTAAGAAGAACTTGCCCCGTTCCAAAATGGATTTCTGGTCGTTCAGGAAATAATTTCAAACTTTCTACTTCAACAATACGCTCAGAAATATTTGGAGCATAATCACCATAAATACGGCGTAATTGACCTTTAATTTTCGCCATTACAACATCGTAGTGGAATGGTTTTGTAATATAATCATCCGCACCGCTTTCAATCGCCATAATTTGTTCCATCTCACCAGCACGAGCAGAAATGAAAATAATCGGGCAAGTAGATTCATGACGAATTTGACGGCACCAGTAGAAGCCATCGAACTTCGGTAAGTTGACATCTAGAAGTACTAGGTGTGGTTTCACTCTATTAAAAGAATCCATAATATCATCAAAGTTATCAGCGACAACAGCCTCATAACCATATTTTTGAATGTGAGACTGAAGTAAAGATGAGATATTTGGATCGTCTTCAACAATTAAAATTTTATACATATGTATATTCCTCCTAAAAAACAATTGTAGCTATAGTGTACCATGTGTTTCTTGTCTTTTCATTACCTTGAAACGAGTGCTAGTAAACAGTATAGGATAAAAGTGGAAAAAGCAAAAAGGGTTATGGATTTAATTGACAATAAACGTTTTTTATTTTAACATTTAGATAAATATCTAAATGTCTAATTAGTGAAAGGAAGAAAGACATTGAACCAAGCATTTAAAGCATTAGCAGATCCAACAAGGCGAAAAATATTAGATTTATTAAAAGAAGGCGATTTAACGGCTGGAGAAATCGCCGAACACTTCAATATGACAAAGCCAAGTATTTCACATCATTTAAGTGCACTTAAAAACGCGGAACTTATACAAGATGAAAAAAGAGGACAATTTGTTGTGTATTCCTTAAATACTACTGTTTTTCAAGATTTATTAACTTGGGTGTTTACGTTTACGAATAAAGGGGGAGAGGGGAAATGAAAAAGCATCTTTTGGCAATCATACTAATTCTTATAACATGTGTAGCATGGGCAATTTCTTGGCCATACTTGCCAGATACAATCGCAACCCATTGGAGCGGCGGGACCGCTGATGGATTTTCTTCGAAATTAACTGGAATGATGTCTATGGTTGGTATCATGATTGGTTGTTATGTATTTCTAAATGTTTTACAAAAGATTGATCCAAAGAAAGAAAACTATGAAAAATTTTCTAAAGCTTTAATGATGATAAATAATAGCCTGCTAGTTGTCTTATTTATCGGAAACATAGATATCATTACAAATGGCTTAGGGTATAAATTATTTATTAATCGGATCCCCGAATTACTTGTTGGAATTTTATTTTTAATTATTGGTAATTATTTACCGCAGTGTAAACCGAATTTCTTTGTGGGTATGCGTAACCCATGGACATTGAGTAATGAAGAAGTATGGCGCAAAACACACCGTTTTAGTGGGAAGGTATTTGTAATTTTAGGACTTATGATGATCGTAAGTATTGTTGTGCCAGCTAGTTGGAGGTCTTATATGATGCTTACAATGATACTAGTAGCTGTGGTGTTGACGAATGGATATTCTTATATTTTATATAAAAAGGAACAACTATAAATAGTAGATACGATTCTGTAAGGACGTTTGCAAGTAATGATATGTGGTGAGGATGAAGTCTTATTGCGTATCATTTTAATTATATAGGTCTGAATATTCAGTTTTGTTATATGTGAGTCTAAATCGTTTGGGGGAGAGAGTATGTTAGAAATCATAAATTTTAGCAAAACCTACAAAGGTGGCAAAAAAGCAGTAGATGATTTGAGTTTAACTGTTCAAGCGGGAGATATTTTTGGGTTTATTGGACATAATGGCGCTGGGAAAAGTACGACGATTAAGTCGCTAGTAGGTGTTATAGACTTTGAGGAGGGCGAAATTTTTGTTGATGGGCATTCAGTAAAAAAGGACCCGATTACGTGTAAGAAGGTCATGGCATACATTCCTGATAATCCAGATTTATATGAACAACTAACAGGGATTCAATATTTGAACTTTGTGGCGGATGTTTTTGGGGTGTCTGTAAAGGACAGAGAAGAACGGATACAAACATATGGAGATGCTTTTGAGATTACACCATATTTGGGGGATTTAATATCCTCCTACTCACACGGTATGAAACAAAAAGTAGCGATTATATCAGCAGTTGTGCATCATCCAAAATTATTAGTTTTAGATGAGCCTTTTGTTGGTCTCGATCCAAAGGCGGCTCTTGTACTTAAGGGGATGATGAAGGAACTTTGTGAATCAGGCAGTGCGATTTTCTTTTCTACTCATGTATTAGATGTAGCAGAGAAGTTATGCAATAAGATAGCGATGATTCACAAAGGGAAACTAGCAATCTCGGGGGAAGTAAAGTCTTTAATCAAGGGAAATTCATTAGAAGAGCTCTTTATGAAGGTGCTTGCCGATGAGAAGTAATATGCTGGCCCTTTTAAAAATTCGTTTCATCACGCAGCTCGGCCTCAATACGTTTAAATATGAAAAAGATAAGAAAAAGAAGCAGAATAAAATTTTAATTTCAGCAACCATTGCATTGGTTTTTGTCATGTTGATGCTATATTGTGGAAGCGCGGCATATGGATTAATCAAACTTGGGATAGGAGAAGTCATTCCGGTCTATGCATTTGTTATTAGCAGTATATTAGTTTTGTTTTTCACTATGTTTAAGGCGAATGGTGAAATTTTTGCCTTTAAGGATTATGATTTTGTTATGTCTTTACCGATTCGTGTAGATACGATTATTGCTAGTAGATTTTTGTATTTGTACGTATTAAATACTGTCTTTTCAATGGTCATCATGCTACCGATGGGGATTATTTATTGTATATATGAGAATCCGTCAATATCTTTCTATGTAATGTGGATCATAACTCTGTTTACAGTATCTTTAATTCCAACAACAATTGCGGCTGTTTTTGGTGCATGCATTACGGCGATAGCATCTAAGTTTAGACATGCGAATCGAGTCACTACCGTTTTAAGTTTTATGGCAATTATTATATTTGGCTACTTTATGTTCAAGCAGGGAAATACGAAATATAGCCTGACTGATTTGGAAGGGATTGGAGCAGTCCTTTCGGAACAATTGACTAAAGTGTATCCGCTAGCTAACATTTTTCAAAAAGCAATTGTCGATGCGAATATAGGAGCTTTTATTCTTTTTGTCAGCATATCAGTTATTTGGTATTATCTTTTTGTAAAAATACTCTCGCTTAAATATAAGCAAATCAATACAGGAGTTTCTACGTACCATACGCGTTCCGATTACAAGATTGATCATATGAAGAAAGAAAAAGTGTTGATTGCATTATATAAAAAAGAACGGAAGCGTTTCTTTTCTTCTACAGTATATGTGATTAATATCGGTATGGGAGTTGTCATGGCAGTCATATTCTCACTTGCAGTCGTTATAGTAGGGCCAAGTCAATTCATTGGATATCCTGGAATCGAAACGCTTTTACAAAAGGTTGCTCCATTTGTTATTTCAGCAATGATTGCAATGACGTGTACAACGTGTGTGTCATTGTCGCTCGAGGGGAAAAACGTATGGATTATCAAGTCATTGCCTCTTACACCGAAAATGATTTATGACAGTAAGATTCTCATGAATCTTTCACTCAGCATACCTACATCAATTATTAGCGCTATCCTTATGATTATAGGTTTAAATCCAGGTATTTGGACTTCAATTTTAATCGTAATAACTCCAATCATATATTCATTTTTTTCAGCAGTATGGGGGATTTTTATTAATAACCGATTTGCTTATTATGATTGGGTGTCAGAAACGCAAGTAGTGAAACAGAGTATGGGAGCTTTTCTTGGTATGTTTGGCGGCATGATTCTGGCAGTCATTCCTGCCTTTCTTATAGGTACTGCTGTGATATCGAGCTATAGGATATTTACTTTTGTAGTTATTGCAATACTTTCTAGTATTACCGTGCTACTGTATAACAATGAATCTAGAGGAAGTATAAAATGAGTGGTTTTGGTTAAGGGATTTATAAGAGGTGCTACCCCATACCCATCAAGCTAATATTTTGAAGTTTTGTTTTTTGCGAAAATTCCTATTGATATAACGAGTGTATATTGATAGAATTCAATTCATAAAATATAGACAATTTCATAAATTTCAAATCGGATGAAAATTAAATCTGATTTCTCTTATCAAGAGAGGTGGAGGGACTGTGCCCTGTGAAACCCAGCAACCATCAACTTTTACGTTGAAATGGTGCTAATTCCTGCAAAGCAAATGCTTTGAGAGATGAGAGGAAGGGATAATGTTGATATATGCATATAAACCTTTCTGCTCATTCTAAAAGCAGAAGGGTTTTTTGTTGTTCGAATGAGAGTGAAGGATATTCTGTGAGAAAACAGAGCGATTTATACAGTCGATGGTAATATTTATCCTATAATACATTCGATATTTTGAATGTTTAGTTATTTTATCGATTCCGTTTACGAAGATTCTCCGTGGGGTAAGTGCAGAACTGCCAGCTTTAATTATTGGAGCTTTAAAAGCAATAGGAGCAAAACGAGCACGATTATTGGGAAGGTATTAATTCTAGAATCCTTACTAGCACCAGTAGTTGGTATTACCATAACGACTATACAGCAATGGCTGGTGTTATCAGTGCTGGTAGAAAAGGGAAACTTGATTATTTAGAAGGATTTCAGTGCAGGAATAACGATGTGACAATCATTGCAACAATTTGTGTAGTACTCGTTGTTTTCCTAATTCAATGGATTAGTGATTTTGTTACAACGTGAATTGATAAAAAATAAATACATAAAAAAGAAGAAGGGTGTTTACAACATGAAAAAACTATTACTATCAGCACTTATTACAACGGCAATTTTTGGTTTAGCTGCTTGTGGAGGAAAAAGTGAAAATAAGCTTGTTGTTGGTGCTTCTAATGTACCGCATGCAGTTATTTTAGAAAAAGCAAAACCGTTACTTGAGAAAAAAGGTGTAAAACTAGAAATTGAAAAATTCCAAGACTACGTATTACCAAATAAATCATTAGCGAATAAAGAAATAGATGCGAACTATTTCCAAGGCCTTCCATACTTAGAGAAAGAAATGAAAGATAAAAAATATGATTTTGAAGTAGCTGGGAAAATACACATAGAACCAATCGGTATATATTCTCAAAAATATAAAAACCTAAAAGAGCTTCCAGATGGAGCAACAATTATTATGAGTAATGCAATTACTGATCATGGACGTGGTTTAGCGATTTTACAAAAAGAAGGTATTTTGAAAATTAAAGATGGTATAGAACCTGTAAAAGCAACCGTAAAAGATATTGCAGAAAACCCGAAAAATTTGAAATTCAAAACAGACATTGAGCCTGGTTTATTAGCACAAATGTATAACAATAAAGAAGGGATGCTATTTTAATTAACGCTAACTATGCAATTGATGCAAAATTAAATCCAAGGAAAGATGCAATCGCGATTGAAGGTAATGATTCTCCATATGTAAACGTAGTCGCCGTTCGCAAAGGCGATAAAGATAAAAAAGAAATTAAAGCACTTGTAGAAGTATTGCATTCGAAAGAAATTGAAGACTTTATTAATAAGGAATATAAAGGTGCAGTTATTCCTGTAAAAGAATAACTTTGGAAAGAATGGAGAATTTCGAGAGCGAGCTCTTCAAGATCAAGCACAGGAGTTAGTTGCTTTATGTGTATAGCTTAAGTACATCACTCATATTACTCTTTCATAAGGAATCCGGTGCTGAATCATCAGTACCGGATTTTTTAACCTTACAGAAATGTAATGTTCGTGTAAGGAGAATGAATAGATGGTATGTTAGCCGGGTGCTATAGTAACAAAGTAGTTATTTCATAAAGTTAAATGTGTGTTTTTCTACTAGTATATATATTCATTTTGATTTACCAACATATAAAACGCGGTTATGCATACACAAGCGAATCCCCACTCACTTTCTATCTTCGTTTTCACGTGGCATGGGGCTGAAAAAGGCACTAATCGCTTCTACGCATGGCCGAATGCTCTTTCCCACTTAAAGATTAGGTGTTATGTGGTTTTTCAATCTGTAGTTATATAAGCGCCCTTACATAACTGTCATGTTTGTGTAAGAAACATCGATAGTGGCAAGAGTAGGAGTTAGATATAGTGAAAATAGAGAATAGAAGAAGTGAGGGATATAGAGATGAAAACAGTGTTAGAAGCGAAAAATATTAAAAAAGTATATGATACAGGTGGAAATAAATTTGAAGCGTTAAAAGGTATTAACTTACAAGTGCAAGAAGGTGAATTCGTTGGAATTATGGGACCTTCTGGATCTGGTAAAACGACTCTTTTAAATGTTCTTTCTACAATTGATAATGCAACGAGCGGTGAGATTTTAATTGATGGGAAAGACATTGTGAAAATGAATGATGATAAATTAGCATTGTTCCGCCGTGATCATTTAGGATTCATTTTCCAAGATTATAACTTATTAGATACGCTAACGGTGAAAGAGAACATTGCATTACCACTTGCGTTATCAAAAGTGAAAGCAAATGAAATTGATCGCCGCGTTCTTGAAATTGCGAAGAAGTTTGGTATTGACCATATTTTAAGTCAATTCCCATACCAAGTATCGGGTGGACAGAAGCAGCGCTGCGCAGCATCACGTGCAATCGTTACAAATCCAAGTATGATTTTTGGGGACGAGCCAACAGGAGCTCTTGATTCAAAATCAGCAACAGACTTATTAGAAAGTATGAAGTCATTAAATGAATATGATAATTCAACAATTTTAATGGTAACGCATGATGCGTTTGCGGCAAGTTATTGTAAACGAGTTATCTTCATTAAGGATGGAGAGTTATATAAAGAATTGCACCGCGGGGAATTAACTCGTAAACAATTCTTCCAACAAGTAGTAGACGTAATGTCCGCAATTTCCGGAGGTGCAATGGATGACGTTATCTAGCATTGCCCTCCGCAATATACAGCGGAACTTTAAAGATTACTTTTTATATTTTGCATCGATGATCTTTAGCATCGTCATTTATTTTACATTTAAGGCACTTCAGTATAATTCACAAATGGAAAAGGCAGCGGAAGGTTCTAAGAAAATTAGTGGAGCATTCCAAGTTTCCAGTGTGATGCTAATTATTTTCGTAGCGGTATTTATTATATACTCTAACGGATTCTTTACACGGAAACGTAAAAAAGAAGTTGGACTCTATTCACTACTAGGAATTCGAAAAAGACAAATTGGTAAAATGTTATTTTATGAAAATATGCTGATGGGTTTGATGTCATTAGTAATCGGGATTGCAATTGGTAGTGTACTTTCGAAGTTATTCCTTGAGTTATTAGTAAGTATGATGGGACTAAACTTAAATGTTCACTTTGAAGTACCAATGGGAGCAATTATTGATACAGCAATTATCTTTTTTGTGATTATCCTTTATACATCACTGCAAGGATATCGTTTAATCTATCGCTTTAAATTAATTGAGCTTTTCCGTGCGGAGCGTGAAGGGGAAGCGATGCCAAAAGGATCAATGATTATGGCATTGATTTCAGTTTGTTTAATTGGTTCAGGTTATTTCTTATCACTGATGTATATTAAAGCTATTAAATATGCAGACTTTATGACAGTTGCGCTTTACATTCTACTTGCAACAGTACTTGGTACGTACTTACTATTTATGTTCTTTACAGTGTTTGTATTAAAACGAGCAAGACATAAGAAATCATCTTTCTATAACGGTATGAACATGGTAACGACGTCACAGTTACTGTACCGCATTAAAGGAAATGCAAAATCTCTAGCAACTATTGCAATATTAAGTGCGGTAACATTAACTGCAGTTGGTACGTCTGTTACGATGTATTACAACACGTTTAAACAAACGAAAGGTTATGCGCCGCACAGTTATTCTTACGAGAAAAAGGATGCGGCACTTGACAATAAAGTAAATGCGATTTTGGGTGAAGAGAAACAGAAGCATCCTGTAACGAACCAATTCGAAATAGAAATGGTTCCTGTTAAAGGGAAGTTTAAAGGCGAAAAAGCAGATATGGGTATGAATACAAATTATTTAGTTACCGAGAAATATCAGCTTGTATCGCAATCAGCATTTAATAACATAGCAAAGAATATGGATGTAGAGGCTGTAAGTTTGGCGGCTAACGAGGCATTCGTATTTGATGGTATGTATATTGAAGGGCAGGAGTTCAGCACTGTATATAAAGGGAATAAAGCGGTATTCCCGATTGGTAATGAAGCGAAAACATTAACGATTAAAGGTGCTGAAGGACGTAATATAACGAACTTAGGAGAACTATTCGTTGTTGTACCAGATGAAGTATATAAGAGTGCGAAGGCAGTAGCTGACACACGTATCGTTAAAAATATCGATGTAAAAGATGAGAAGAATAGTAAAGTGCTAACAGAGAAATTAAAGAAAGTGATGCCAGCTGGAGAATCAGAAGTTGCGCGACCTTTCAATGATTTCTACACTGGTTTCCATGGTATGCTGGAAGCAACAGGATTAATGATGTTTATCGGTCTATTCTTAGGACTTGTCTTCTTACTAGCAACAGGCTCCATCATTTACTTCAAACAGCTAACAGAAGCAAGTGCAGACCGCGATCGTTACGTTGTACTACGTAAAGTCGGGGTTACAAAACAAGAAATGAAAAAAGCAATTGCAAAACAAGTAAGCTTTATCTTTACAATTCCATTAGTAGTAGGGATTTGCCACAGTTTATTTGCATTAAAAGGCTTATCAAACTTGCTACCATTTGAAATATTAATCCCACTACTAATTAGTATCGGAGTATATAGTGTAATTTACATTGGATATTACTTCTTAACAGTTCGTTCTTACTATAAAATTGTGAGCGCGAAGTAATGAAGGAAGCAGCTATCGCTATAGGCGGTAGCTGTTTTTTATTTCTTCATAAAATCTTAAGAAATTTCCATGTTATTTTTTAAAAAATGATAGTTATACTTGGAGCTATATTAGACGATATTGAATGAACGGGAGAGGTTAGAGATGCAACTTATTACATTCTTAACCGAATTTGTGAAACATCCAAAGAATACTGGAGCAATTGCACCTAGTTCTAACATATTAGCCAAAAAGATGGTAGGCGCGATTAATTTCGAAGAAGCAAAGTATATTCTAGAATTGGGACCTGGAACAGGATCATTCACGAGAGAGATTATAAAGAGAAAAAAAGAACATACAATATTTATCTTGATTGAAATTAATGAAGTTTTTTTCAAAAAGTTACAGAAGCAGTTTAAGGACGATCCAAACGTTTTGGTTATACATGGATCAGCGGAGAACATAAAGAAATATATAAAGGAGTTACAAATAGAGAAGGTTGATTATGTATTATCAGGGTTACCTTTTACATCCTTACCAACGGAAGTATCATCTCGTATTTTATCCAGTGTAATGGAGTCATTAAGTGAGGACGGCGAGTTTATTACGTTTCAATATTCGCTTGCAAGGAAAGCATTTATCCAAACCTTTTTTCAGGAAATTTCACTAAAAAAGGTTTGGTTGAATCTTCCTCCAGCACATGTTCTTAGTTGTAGAAAAAGGCTAGGAGGTCATACGCCTAATGGAATTACATGAATTGTTATCCTATATTGAGCAGTATGGCTATGCGGCTTTATTCTTTTGTTTATGGTTTGGGATTGTAGGTATGCCAATTCCAGATGAAATGATTGTGATGAGTGGTGGGTTTGTATCGTCAGTAGGCATACTAAGTGTAATTCCAGCATTTTTATTAACCTATTTAGGTGTCGTATCCGGCCTCTCTTTAGGATATATACTTGGAAAGGTTTTTGGTGATAAAGTACTTGATAAATTGATGAAAAAGAAAAAGGCGAAGTATCTTTTACAATCACAAGAAATGATTGGTAAATATGGACATTATGCATTAGTAACAAGTTATTTTATACCTGTCGTTAGACATATTGTTCCTTATTTGGTTGGTATGAGTCGTATGTTATTTAAAATATATGCTTTGTATTCATACACGACGGGATTTATGTGGACGTTGCTTTATTTTATGCTTGGTTCTATGTTTGGTAAACACATCGAGGCGATTGTAGAACTTGCGACGAAGTATGGCCTCTATTTTGGTGGCACAATTGTCGTCATAGCAAGTGTTTTATATTTATATATACAAAAGAAAAATCAGGTAATAGGATAGATTACTTGTCTAAATATTCGTAGACAGTAAGGAAAAAAGCAGCTATTTTAAGTAATAGCTGCTTTTTTCAATCATTTATTTCAAATTCATAATTAGGAAGTAAACTTGCACTGTAGATAAGGAGAAAGAGGATCTTCTCTTTATTGGATTTCATAATTGAGGAATGTAGGGGAGATGGAACCTAATCTTTACAATTTTTGTAGTAGTCGTGTCCCGCTATTCATATCACCTTTACATAAAGGACATTTTGGTTCTTCTTCTAAAGAAAAGTTTTTACGCATCCATCCTAAACAATCTTCTGTTTGGCATTCCCATACAGCGATTTCTTCTGGATCTTCTACAGGCTTATTATTTCTTTTCCAATACATACAATCACTCCTCTAAAGTGAAAAATTTTTCTAAAAAAATAAAAAGGTTGTTAACGTTTTTTGTTAACAACCTTTTATATTTTTAATTATAATGTTTATTTTATAAAAATGCGAACTTTATAAATTACCAAAGTATAACAAGGACTCTATTATACTAATTCTGGGTTATAAATCATCGTAAAATGTCCTGGCAATAATTCAATTTGGCACGGTGTATGAAGAGAGAGCTCTCCTACCTAAAAAGAAAGGTTTTATGTTGGTTTTTCAATTTGTATTTATATAGTAGTGGATGATATGAATAAACTTCCATCAAAAATTGATGGAAGTTGTATGTGGTTTTATTTTTCTGTTACTACTGAAGCGATAAATGGTAAGTTACGATATTTTTCTGCACAGTCAATGCCATAGCCGACGATAAATTCATCTGGAATTTGGAAACCTACATACTCGGCTGTCAAATCAACTTTACGACGCTCTGGTTTATCAAGTAATGTACAGAACTTTAATGCTTTTGGTTTATGCATAAAGAAGTGGTCTTTTAAGAAGTGAAGTGTTAAGCCAGAATCGATAATGTCTTCTACAACAATTACATTTTTGCCTGTAATGTTGACATCGATATCTTTTAACAATTTAACTTTTCCTGTTGTTTCCGTTTGGTTGCCGTAACTAGATGCAGAGATAAAGTCGATTGTTACTTCATTTTTAATGTGACGAATTAAATCAGCAGCAAAGACGAAAGAACCTTTTAGTACTGCGATCACAACGATTTCTTCTCCTTCAAAATCGCGTTCAATTTGCAGTGCTAGTTCTTTTACCTTTGTTTGTAATGCTTCTTCAGAGATTAAAGTATCTTTTATTTCAATTTTCATTAGAATCCTCCTGCGTTGTAAAACTTGTGAACATTTTGACTGTAAAGGATTGAAGGGGAAAAGTCAAAAAAGAGAAATACATATTGGCTAAAGGTTTATATTAGGAAGGCCAGAATAAAATAAAATGAAAGTTCGATTTGAGGTTTTTATGATCCGTTCATGCTAGAGCCAAGAATTATTATAATCCCAGTTATGTTTTATATGATTCTTTTATATTGTATGACGAAAGTAGTGAACGGATATAAACATAATAGAATAGAGTAAGCAGAAGATTTATATAGAGTATTATTTTTCGTCCAACGTGGTTAGAGAGTAGAGGTGAGGAAATAAAAAAGAATTTGATTTATCTTAGAGGAATTCCTTTATTTTTATAATAGCATTCTTTTTACAAAAATCCCCACAAAATAGTCTGATGATATGATATACTGATCACATTAAGAAAACGCTTCCATTAAGGGGATAATCATGAAAAAGAAACAGTACACAAGTGTTACATTTATAAAAGCATTACTTTTAACAATCGTTCTTGGTATGTTGGCTTACTTAATTGATGTTCCTGCTATTCGCATTTCACTCATTGGGATGACTTTAGTTCTTGGAGCAATTTCTCATGGAATGATGTTGCAACTGTATGAAGCTGGATTAGATGATATGAAAAAATATATAGATGAAAAATGATTAAAAACCCTCCATTCGTTTAGATGAAGGGTTTTTTTCATTTCTTACAAAAATGTAAGGTGATTTGTAAGAAAAATCGATAGTTGAGTAGTCGTCTTTTGGATAAACTTATAGATGTAAGGTAAAAGGCAAGCACATTTTAGGTAAAATAAGCTTTAGGCACTATATGTGAAAAGGAGTAGGAGGGAATGGAGAAACGTTGGACGACCCTTGCTTTGTTATCAACTAGTAATACGATGGTACTAGATGAAGAGATGGGCCTTTTGCACTTGTTTGATCGAGAAAACGATCATTCTTCTTCACAGTTTACAATGAAATGGTGTAAATGGAGCGAGAGTTGTAATCTTAAAGAAGAGACCCCTAATGAAGAGCAAAGGATCATTCTCACAAACCCTATAGAGGCATGGGCCTTCCAACGTCGTAAGTGTAACGTCAAAAATCACTTAAAGAAAACTGAGCCGAGACAATTAGTTATCACTCCAGCCCCTTTTACTCTAAATTCACGCGAAAGTAACAATTAGACACTGAGACACAGAAAAAGCATTGTAGAGGGAATCTACAATGCTTTTTATCCCGCATGAATTTCCATTCATGCGGGATAAAAAGGAATTTAGTGAAAGCGAAACATCTATACTAATTGTAAGGATGTAACGGTAAAATGTTACTATTAAAATATAAAAGTAACAAAAATGATAAAAATATTACATTTATATTACAAAAGTGTTGTTTACACCTATAATTCGTAATATAATTTACTTGTAGGGTATAGAAACTAAAAAATAATTTATTATTTGGGAGACTGGGAAAAATGAAAAAAATTATTTTGCTAGTTTTAATGTCTGTAATGTTTTTAGTACCTTCCGTTTCTCATGCAGAAACAAGTGGAAATGTGAATCAGGCTGTCCCGAAAGAAGAACAAGCTATACAAAAAATGGAATGGGTAAAAGCTGGAGATTCATGGTATTACTTTGATAAAGATGGAAAAGCTCATGAAGGATGGTTAAGTTATAACGGAAATTGGTATTACTTTATAGATGGAATCATGGTGCAAAAAGATTATGTTAGGGAAAATGGAAGAGATTATTATTTAGGTAATGATGGTGTTATGCAGACTGGTTGGATACATGATGGTGAAGATCGTTGGGTATATGCAAATCCAGATGGATCACTGAAAACAGGTTGGGTAAAAGAAGGGAATAAGTGGTATTATATTCATCGTGGATTAATGGAAACTGGATGGGTAAGAACTAATGCAGGTTGGTATTATATGAATCCGAATGGTACGATGAAAACAGGTTGGTTGCAAGAATCTGGGAACTGGTATTATTTAAAATCTGACGGTGCAATGGCAATAGGCAAACACTTAATTAATGGTACTTGGTATTCATTTAAAGATAACGGTGTTATGCTCTAGATATTTAAAAAAAGAGGCTGCCGAAAGTAGTTGAATTAGCTACTTTCGGCAGCCTCTTTTTATTCCGTAAATAGAGAGGTGTGCAGAGGGAATTTTGATTTCTTGAAGGTAATTGAATCTTTAAGAAAAATCCATTTCATCTGCATCTCATATTTACATACCAGATATATTCTATGAATACATCCGATGCGATGTGAAAAAAGTATACTAAGGAGAGATATAAATGAAAAAGAAACTTGTACCAATCTGTGCGATGGCACTTTTATCAGTAGGATATTCTTCGGTAGCAAGTGCGTCTACTGGGACAATGACAAAGGAAGAAGTGGCACAAGTACAGCAAGATACAACGAAAAAAGAAGCAGCAATGCAGGAACAACAAAAACAAGATAAGATGAAAAAAGAAGCGGCAGTACAAGAGCAACAAAAACAAGATAAGATGAAAAAAGAAGGAATTCAAGAACAACAAAAACAAGATCAAATGAAAAAAGAAGCGGCAGTGCAAGCTACAAAAGGTGAGAAACTACCAAATACAGCATCAAATAGCATAATAATGATGACGTTAAGCGCGTGCCTTGTAGCATTAGGATCATTGTTTGGATTTACGCGCCGTAAAATTAAAGCGTAAAACAAAATATAAATTAGTCTATAAAGAATGGGATAATTTCATATATTAAAAATGGTAGGATATCCCTGCCATTTTTTGCATGGAGGGATTAAAGTGAGACTTATAAATCGTATTGGACTTGCTTTCATGATAGTCGGTATTCTTATGGGGACGTATTATTTTTTTGAATGGTACAAAGGAAAAAGTTCCGCACAAGATTTAACGACAGAAGAGATAAAGAATTTTGAAAAAATAGAATTAAAAGGGCATTCCACTGAAACACCTGTGAATTCTCAAGTACCTTCTTCTCAAATGCCATATAAAGAAGGAGAGAAAGTCGCGATGTTAAATATCCCCAAAATAAAGAAGAAGTTCTCTATATATTGGGGAGCAAATGATAGCACATTGAAAAAAGGAGTTGGTATGTTTGTTAGTGATATGACAACAGCTCCATCTGAAGGAGGACACACTGTACTGAGTGGACATCGCGATACTGTATTTACAGAACTAGGAGAGCTTAAAGAAAAAGATAACCTCATTATGGAATACGATAATAAGATTTATAGTTATGAGATTCAAAAAATGTGGATTACACATGCGGATGATCGCACAGTCATAGTAAAGAAAGAAGAATCAACATTAACGCTGACGACGTGCTATCCATTTGATTATATAGGTGATGCACCAGATCGATATATTATTGAAGCGAAATTGATTGCTACTGATTCAAAATGAGAGTATAGTACTCTGTCTTTAGCTATTTAGAATGAGAGAAGGGGGAAGGGAATATGACAAAAACAATTTTAATTGTTGAGGATGAAGATATTTTACGCGAAATATTGAAAGATTATTTTCTAAATGAGCAATATAAAGTACTTGAGGCAAGAGATGGGAAAGAAGCTTTATCCTTGTTTGAAGAAGAAGAGGTTCATTTAGTTATTCTTGATATCATGTTACCGGAATTGGATGGTTGGTCTGTTTGCCGAAGAATCCGTAAAACGTCTCAAGTGCCGATTATTATGCTCACGGCACGTGTGGATGAAGATGATACGTTACTTGGATTTGAGTTAGGAGCGGATGATTATGTAACGAAGCCATATAGTCCGCCTATTTTACTAGCGAGGGCAAAGCGATTACTTGAAAGTCGAATACTTACAAGTAAATCTCCAAGTAATGAAAATGATACGCTATCTATTCATGGAATTTGTGTTCATTTCCCATCACGTATCGTTACGATAGAGGGAGTGGACATTAATTTAACACATACAGAGTTTGAGATATTGACCTATTTTATGCGGAATCAAGGAATTGTTTTGACAAGAGAGCAATTGATTTCAAGAATTTGGGGATATGAATTTGCTGGTGATGACCGGACAGTGAATAGTCATATCCGTAATTTACGAAATAAATTAGGAGATAAAGCAAAGTACATTACGACTGTTGTTCGGATGGGGTATAAATTTGAGGGGAATGTATGAGCAAAGGGATTGTACTCAAATTATTTATTCTTACAACAGCACTATGCATGTTGATTTTAGCGACGATTTTTATTGGACAAACGATATTTTTTAAACAATATTATGCCAACAGAAAAGTTAGTGATATTCAAACAAATATAAGCTCTTTTGAGAGAGAGTATTTGAATAGTGATGGTAACACAGAAGCAATTCAGAAACTGGAACAAGATTTTTATAGAGAAAATAATACATGGATTACAGCATTAGATAGTGATGGGAATTTAAAACATGCGACTGATTTTTATTTCGAAGTAAAGCTGGATCGGCTATCGCAGAAGGAACTTGGAAAAACAAACCTTACAATCCCTCTCTATTATCTTATGGGGATAGAAGAGGTTGAAAATGAAAAAATGCCGCATTTTTCAGGGTTGCAAATTTCAGTTTATGGAATGGTTAGAGATTCTACATTTGTTCCTGCTGTATTAAATTTAAGTAAGGGTATAAATTGGTCCAACAAGCCATTAGATAAGAAAATAAATGAAATAGCTCCTAAGGTGAAAGAGGAAAAGAAAAGTGCTGCTCAAGTTCCTAGTACTGGTTTTGGGGGAACTATTACAAAAGTGCAACTACCTGATAGTAAAGGGATAGTGAATCCACTTTATAAAAACACTTTGTTCTTGGAGAGTATAAAAGAATTTCAAGCGGACTTACTGTTAAATGAAAATAAAGATAACAAGGATGCCTTAAGAATAAATGACTATGAAAAAAATGATATAAAATATAAATTATTAATTAAACCGATAAAGGAAAAGGATGGCTCTTTAACATATATATTCGCGATGGCGTCCTTGCAGCCCGTAGATGAAGCAGTACAAATGGTAAAGGATTATTATGTATATATTATTGCATTTGTGCTAGTACTTACCTTGTTGGCATCTTTTTATTACTCAAAACAAATTGCAAAACCGCTATTACGAATTAATGATACAACGAAAAAAATTGCACATTTAGATTTTTCGGAAAGAATCCCAATTACTTCAAAAGATGAGATTGGCGATTTATCTAACAACATTAATATATTATCAAATACATTGCACACACATATTGAAC
>NZ_JBFTMC010000084.1:0-28828 GCF_056396765.1 Bacillus sp. 05T22 | reverse complement strand
GTATTATCTATCCTTTTATTTTGGTCCTATATAATACAATGTTGCGAAGTTTTTTGTATTTTTAAAACAAAACAATGCATGTTGTTCCAAAAAACACGGGGTTATAACTTTTGTTTTTGTATAAAAATGCAAAGGTGTTATTTTGTTGTATATTTTACTAACGCTTTTTGAACGCTTAAAATACTGTCGTCACTTTTAAATTCCTTTGTAATCGGTTCATGCATACTAGATACCCAAATTTTAAGTTCTGCATCTAAATCAAAATGACCTGCTGTTTCAATGCTAAATTGTTTAATGCTTTTATATGGAATAGAATGATATTCAGTTTTCTTACCAGTTACTCCTTGTTTATCTACTAAAATCATTCGTCGATTTGTAAATACAATTAAATCTCGAATCAATTTATACGCATACTCAACTTGTTCATCATCAAGCATAATCTTCTGTAAGTCACGCTCAACATTTTCTGTACTCGTATCAGATGCATTTCCGAAAATACCATTAAATAAACCCATATAAAATTCCTCCTTTATGATCTGTGGAATGAGTTTCTTTTATTGTATCATGTTATAGACTAAGAGATTCTTACAATGCAGCAAGAGCTTTTTTAAGCAAATGCAATGAATTTATTGATACTTCATCATAATATCTTGTGCTAAAATATAAGTGTTTAGAAAATCAAGAAACAAATATAGAGGGATTATAAATGAAAAATATCGGTTTAGTATTAGAAGGCGGAGGCATGAAAGGGTTATATACAGCAGGGGTACTTGAGTACTTTATGGAAAATGATTTGTTTTTCCCATATGTAGTTGGAGTATCGGCAGGAGCATGCATGGGCGCAACTTATTTATCGCGTCAAAAAGGAAGGAATAAAAAAGTAAATACAGAGTTAGTATCTGATCATCGTTATATATCTTATCGCAACTTAATACGAAAAAGAGAATTGTTTGGTATGGACTTTCTTTTTGATGAAGTGCCTAATAAAATTGTACCATTTGACTTTCAAACTTTTTTACATGCAAATGAGCAATTTGTAATCGGCACAACAGATTGCGAGACAGGACAAGCTGTTTATTATAATAAGCAAGAGCATGGGAATGATATATTGAAAATTATTCGCGCATCAAGTTCTGTACCATTTATTGCGCCAGCTGTGGACTATGATGGTAAAAAACTTTTAGATGGGGGAATCATTGATCCTATCCCTGTTCGAAAGGCACAAATAGATGGATTTCAAAAAAACATTGTTATTATGACAAAGCCAAAAGGATATGAGAAAAAGCGTAATAAGTTTTCACCAATGGCAAAATATTTATATAGACGATATCCGAAAGTCTCTCAGCTTTTAGTAGATCATTATCGGTTTTATAATGAGAGCATTTCATACATGTTTTCAGATGAACAAAAAGAAAATTTTTTTGTAATTCAACCAAGCATGCAGCTTCCTGTTAGTGGGATTGAAAGAAATAAGGACAAGCTTGTTAATTTATATAATCTTGGGTATCAGGATGCAAAGAATCAGTATGAGCARTTATTAGAATGGATAGAGAAATAATAACTATAGGGGTGAACAGTGGATACTAGGAAACAGCACGTAAATTATCATTTTACTACCTTGATAAATAAGAATGTAAACACACAGACTATATTGTTTGTGTGTTTTTGTTCATAAAATATACAACATTAGTACCCTGTTTATATAGGAATTTATTTACAAAAAAAGAAGTACTAATATACTGCGGTGGAGGAGGGAAAAGGAATGAAGTCAATACTAAGCCCCAAAATAACAGAGCTTACAGATCAATTAAGCAATGGAGATACACAAGTTTTTCATACCTTTTTAGATGAACTCAAAGCAAATGAGACGCCACTTATAGAAACTTGTCCAATGAATAATCAGTATCATCTTATTACTTACATATGGCTAGGCGATAAAGACACAGAAAATGTTTATGTATTTGGTAGTTATCCTGGTTGGGATCTTCATTCTAATCGACTAGAACGGCTTTCAGACACGAATTTATGGTACAAAACATTTAGAACGAACAAAAGGTTTATTTCTACCTATCATTTTTCAGTTAATGATTATTTTGAACAAAATTGGATAACACGTAGTGAACAGTATCAATTAGATCCATTTAACAGTCATATATTCGGAGAAGGAACAGATAGAGCAGCTGTTTTAGAAATAGGAATGGAAATGCAGTACGATAAAAGATTCCCTAAAAATTATAATCCTCATGGGAAAATTGAAACATATTCTTTTTACAGTTCTGTTTTAGGCAATACACGAAAGATATATATTTACACACCTCATGATTATTCTCTTACATCAAGCCTTCAAAATCTTATCATCACATTTGATGGAAACGCATTTATGCAAAATCTTTCAGCACCAGCAACACTCGATCATCTCATTCATAAACAAGAAATACCTTCGTGTATTGTTGTTGGAATTGAGCACGTAGATCGATTAAATGAGCTTACTTATAACGACAAGATGAATGCATTTTTAATAGAAGAGCTACTTCCTTGGATTCAAACAAAATATCATGTATATAAGGATCCGGCGCATGCAACAATTGCTGGTTTAAGTTTAGGTGGTCTAGCGGCGTTTTATGCAGCACTTCAGAATCCTCATGTTTTCGGAAATGTGCTGTCATTGTCAGGTTCTGTACATTGGAAAAAGGACGGGTATGAAGAAAAACTTCCTTGGATGGAGAAACAATTTTTATCAATTAGTAATACGCTGAGATTACGTATGTATATGGCAGCTGGAACTCTTGAGAACGAACCGCTTTTACAAGCCAATAGGAGCCTATATAAGACACTTAGAGAAAAAAATACCAAATCACCTATAGTGAGTTTCAAGGCGGTCACGACGAGATTTGGTGGTGAGAGCAACTTGCTGAGGGTTTATTAGCATTAAATAATTCAAGATCGTTATCTTAAAAAGAAATGAGGAGGTAAAATATGAATCAAAAGGATTTAGATAAAGAGTTAAAAAAACAAGAGATTTTAGTAAAGGATGAGAAAGTTTGGGATTTTACGTATGAAGATCATATTAGTTCTATCGTTAAGCGGGCAGAAAAATCGGGAGCTTTTGATGACCTACCTGGCAAGGGGAAACCACTTAATATTGATAAAAGCCTTTCGTATAATCCTGAAAAACAACTTTATAAAACATTGAAAGATAATCATGTTTTACCTAGGTGGATTGAGCTTTCGAAAGAAATTGATTATTTAAAGGAAAAGCTGAAAGAGATTACAGATTCTAATGAAGCAACAAAGCTAGTTCGGACTATTAATAAAAAAGTTTTGGAACATAACTTATTGTGCCCAGCATCTGCACAAAAAATGAGAGTGAAAACGGATTTTTAGTATTTTTCAATAAGCCTATTTCTTGTTATGTAATTAAAATAGGCTTATTTCATATATTATGTAAGGGAGGAGTAGAGGGTGACAAATACATACCATTTATAAATACCGAGGCAGCTAGAACAGTATAGAGGCATTCTGGAAGAAAGCGCAAAACCCTATATAAAAATTACAGGAGAACTAGGTGAAACAATTTTATTTGAAAGTAAATTTGTTGGGTATCCGTATGTACCTATTCATCATGAGCATCCAAAGGATTCGAATGGACAGCCTATGATGTTACTTGCGCAGTTGAATTTTAGAGAGATTCCGCATATTGAATTTGTACCAAAGAGCAGAATTAACGCAAGATGAAACTCAAATTGTGACGGATTTTAGCTACTTAAATGCTATTGATTCAGAGAATTTTATTGTGCCTAGAGCAGCAAAGTTAAGGTTTGAAGCAGGTTATCAACCTGTACACTAGGAGATTATCGATTTGAAGAGTTTTTTAGAGATGCAATTCATTTAGAAGAAATCGATGACGATAGCGTAGAATGGAATTTCATAGATTGTACAATAAACACTTTGAAAGCCAAGGGCATAAAAGTGGAGGATATCCATTCTTTAAACAAACAGATCCAAGGGAATGGGAAGAAACCTATCAAGAACATAACATCTTATGGCTACAAATCGATACAGATGATTCTCTAGGAATTATGTGGGGAGATTGCGGCATCGCTAACTTTTTTGTACGGAAAGAAGATCTACTAAACCTAAACTTTTCAAATGTACTTTATAATTGGGATTGCTGTTAAGTCTAAAAACACCTTTAATATAGCGAAAAATAGGGAAGAGGGGTTGAAGTATTTCGCTATATCTGTGTGAATTACCGGTTATAGCAAGAATCTTAGTGTGAAATCACAATTTTAAAATTTATGTACGTAGTTACATGAATAGAAAGTAAATATAATTTACAAAAAGAAATATAAACTAATATAAAAATTATTCCTAAAAAATAGGGATAATTTTTATAGGAATAGTATCGGTTATGTTAACTAAGATAAAAAGTACAACGTAGTAAACAAATTGCATAGATAAACTCTAAATTTAACTATATTAAGAAAATAAGATGTAATTATAAGGAAATGTATAATAGATGATGAAAAACTTAAATATGCACACGAAAACAATGTAATAACAAAAAGAATTTTTTAACGAATTACGTAATAAATTTATGTTCATCAATGTTTTTGTATGTTGTAAACTCAGCAAAACTTTTATTCTAAAAATGCTGTAGAGAAATTTAATCGTAAATTTACTATAAAATCTATAAAAATTTAAATAAGCAATATGTAATGCGGATTTCATAAAAAATATCCGTTTCATCTCATTATGTATAGTATACTTGTATTTAGAGACAGGAAAACACTTCTTTTGTATAACTACCTATAATATATATTATGTCTACTAGATAAAATTCATAAACTTACTTTTAGTCGGTTGTTTTCCCCCTTCTATTTGGCGACACAAACTTGGGGACTTTTAATATATATGAACATTTAGTTAGTTTTAAAGCGGCTCACTGTGGTACATTTTTTTGAATTCGGTTTAGAAATTGTGTTTATGAAATGGATAACTTAGTCGTAAACACAAAAATCAGTACATATGATTTTGGGATATGTACTGATCAAGCTTTTCTTACTATGTTCTTAAAAACTATTTTTTAGTTGAAAAACCTCATATTTTCGTTGTAAAAATAATTCTTTATCTGTGTAAATCCATTCCGAAAAATTTTTAATCGTATTTTTACCACTTAGATATATACGATTAAAATGATGCAGATACTCTTTTGGAACAAATGGAAATTGTACGTCGTATGATTTACAAGGCATGATTCCATGTAAGTTTATTAGATCATTTTTCATGATTTTGCTATTTAAATTTAACATATAAACACCAGTGTTTTTGTTTTTATATAATGGTTGGTTTGAATTGAGTTTTATTTTTATATCTTCTAAAATCGCTGATTCTTTTTGAGAAATACTTACAGTTTGGTTATCTTTTGTAATGACACCATCTGCAATGAAAAACCCTAAAATATATGCCATATTATTAGACCAACGCTTAAAGTAATCTTCATTTAAGTTATATTTTCGTTTCCAGCTGCCTCTTGCTCTTTTTTCAACGTTGTTATCCGTTAGGAACATCCGAACATACCTAGCGGAAACATTAGCTAATTTTGCAATGTTTGATGTGCTCTCTCCTTCTAAATAAAGCTTAATCATTTCTGCTTTTTCCAGTGTGCATTTAGACTTCTTTTTACTCCTTTCAATCATTTTAATTAATCCCCCTTTCAAAGATATAACTTAAGTGTGTACTGTCTTCTATATCATATAAAAGAACGAACGTTCCGTCTGTTTTATCTATCGAAATTGAAGATAATATTTTTATTCGCTATAAACCCCGTATCCTCCCTTCTTTTTGCTACTATCTACTCTGCCTACATTGCACATACATTTTGCTCTATTTTTGTAGCTGCTATGGAGCGTATTTCCTAGAGTGCTCTTATGACATTTCTTGTTAAATTATGAAATTTATAGAATTTTATAATTTAACAAGAATTATTCTTCATTTTCACTTACCTTATATAAAACCTATCCCATAATATGAATCTAATTACACCTATTCTTTTTAGATAACTCATAGATGATTAGATTTATGTGATAAAGTTTATAAAAAACCAGGAGGGATATGTGTGTTTTCGAAATGGAAAAAAGGATTAGTAACTACTTTATTTGCATTAACAACGTTTTCGACTGTAGCATCTGCTGAAGAACTGCCTGCAGATCAACAAAAATGGGTTAGTGAACATGCAGTTAAATTACAAGAACCAACTGCTAGTTCTAATGATGATTTACGTTTTGGTATGTATAGTTAATAACTGCATGCTTGCGAATGTCCGAACTAACAATATATGGATCTGTATTAATATAATTAAATTTATTTTGCATCAATAGGGTTATGAGCTTATTGGCAAACGTAGTTTTTCGCGCAGCACCATGTCCTGAAATACCGATAACAATTCGTTTATTAGTTGTATTAATCCAATTTGCGATTTCTTGTAAAAACTTATCCATCATTCCCCTCCTTTTTTACTAATTACCACTTTTATTTTAATTAGATAAATATCGGGATATACCATCTTTTAATTATATATGAAATATATTTTTAACCAAATTGATGATCTATTAATTTAATCTCCTTCTTTAAATAATTACCACTCGAAGGACTTTTTTATTTTTATGTTAGTTTCATTTGTTTTCTGTAAATAGCTTGTTGAACAATGAGTAAGGAACTGTTTTTTTAATTAACAATTCGTAAACTTCAGCACCAACATCATGTAGAGTTACATAAGCAAAGAAATCTTCTGTTGTATCCAACAACGAAAATGTATTTTTAAGTCTATTTATTACATTGATTCCTATTAAAACTAGCTGCTCTTCAAAAAACGATTTATGAAATGCTATCTTTCTTTCAACATCAAGTATTGGATGCTCCGTATTTATACAATAGTATGCGTTTGTGATTTCTTCTAATTGTGGAGTGATTAATTCATTGAAAAAGGTAAACGGAAATGATGAATCATGGTACCGAACACCATATAAGCTATTAAGCTCTTCTTCTGATTCATCAGAATACCATTTATCAACTATCTTTCGGTATGCATGTTCTGTATTTATTGATATACCGCAATAGCCTCCCTCAGTATCAACATACAATGCGAGTACAAACACATCTTTATTATTTTCGGAATGAGAAAATTTTTCTATGACTTTAGAACAGGCCTCAAAAAATAAATCCTCAACATATCTAAAATCCGCTAACAATATATCTTTTTCATTTGATATATCTTCAAAATATTCAATGGTTTTTTCAGGAGTATAAGCAACAAAACCTTTTTGATTTGACTTCCAATCTCCATTAATTACTCGCTTAAGTAGCTCGGTATAATCCATCGTTGTAATCCCCTTTTTCATTTGTTTTTACGTATTATTTGTTTGTAATAGCGGCAAGGAAATATGAAAGACGTTTCTAATTTTGATGTTTGTTATCATCTGATAATGCAAAGCAACCATTACTTATATAATCGTATAGTCATCAAAATATTGATCGATACTTTGTAGTTTTTCTATTTTAAAATTTGTAATGGCAAAAGAACTCTCATGTAAATGTAACTTTTCATCTAAGGTAATAATGTTGCCGTCTGTATCAATCAATATGAACGAATAAACACCCTCTATAGTAGCTGTTACTTTTCCTAACGCTTTTTTATCCAACCATATAGATAATCCTGCAAACAAAGAAGCAGTAACAAACATTTTATTATCTATTAATTCAATTTTAATATAGTCTGGACTGTCAATATCAAATAGCTCAACGTAATTACATTCCGAATTCCCGTATTCTTTTGTAAAATAATCAATGAAACTACTAATAAACATTTCTTTGTTATTCAAGTTTTCTAGTATTTCTCCGGGCCTTGATATATGTATTTCTCCACCTGTAATTTTCCCTACAAAGTTAATAAAAATAACTTGTTGCCCTTTTTCTTCAAAAAACGCTTCACTTATTGAGAAAATCCCATCTACCTCTATATCTAATCCTGTCTCTTCTTTTACTTCGCGAATTGCTGCTTCTTCTAACGTTTCATCAAACTCGACTGCACCGCCCGGTAAAGTAAAATAAGAAGCATTTGAACCTGTATTTTTAACCATTAATACTTTTTCTTGAAACGTATCATAAAGTAGTACGTACGTTACAGTTACTTTTTTCATAGGAACCTCCTTAGTAGATCTCTAGTATACAGTTCTCTATAAAGCGATGTATCCCCTTGTTAGTAAATTTTAAATATTATTATATGGAATATTAAGGATATCTTTGTTTTTATTTAAAGATATAATAGTAAGAAAAAACAAAGATTGTGGATGGATGAAATGAAACCGCATAAAAAGAAAAGACTTAGAAAGAAAAAACGTAATCGAAAAACATTTAAGCAAATTGTATTTCAATGCTGGATCAATATTAAGAAGTTTTTTAAAGTACTGTTTGTTTTAGTGCTYTTTGGTGCGTTTTGGGGATCTTGTTATTACATATTTGATAAAGTATCGCATCGAGAATTTACAGTGTACCTTGCTTTAGCTTTTATAATTTGCTTTATGTTGTCCTATATTCTAGGGCATATTATCAGCAAAGTTAAGGACTGGAATTTTTCAAATGCAGATGCGGATTTTAATGGGGATATTGGAGGGTGTTTACTAGCTCTTATTTTATTTCCATTGTTTTTGTTATTATTTGGTGTAACATACTTTGGGGTGAACTACATTATTTATAAAATAACTGGAAATAAAAAATTTAATTCCTTCTCAAAAGAGCCCTAGTATTCATTTAGGGCTCTTTTCTATACAGAACACATACAAAATGTTAAGCTGTTTTTCGGTATAACTTTTGCGTTTCTTTCTTTTTCTCATTGCTCGGTGGTCGAATTAAAATAGAGATAATAAAGGATACAATACATAGTATACCGATTGTAATAAAAGTTGGTTGGAATCCACCTAACAGCGCTCCAATAAATGAACCTGCGAGTGCGCCAAAGCCAAAACCTTGATATACAATTCCATAATTTGTACTATGATTTTTCAAACCGAAGAAATCACCCACAATTGCTGGAAATATGGTAATATTTCCTCCGAAACAAAAAGCAACACTTGCAACACAAATAAAATAAATAGCATAGTTTAAATTCATAAAACTCAGTGTAAAAACAGATAAACCGATTACAATAAAAGTTGCTGAGACAATTTTCAATCGACCTATTTTATCTGATAATGTCCCAAGAATAATTCGGCCAACAGTATTAAAAATCGCAATCATTGCAACGGCATTAGCTGCGGTTGCTGCACTAAGTCCGACGAGTTGAACTCCGATATCTTTTACCATACCGATTAAATATAGGCCACTCATACATGATGTAAATAACATAAAAAACAATAAATAAACTTGTTTTGTGCGTAACATTTCTTTCGTTGAATAATCATTGCTTAAAGTTTCAGATACTGTTTCATTCGCAGCAGCTTCACGTAAGAAGAAAGATCCCGCAAGTATTACAATCAAAACGATTATGCCCCAATATAAAAAAGCTTCCGATACACCAACTGTATCAATTAACTTTCCATTTACGTATTTAAAAATTAAGCTTCCCATTCCGTATGCTGAGACTGATATACCAGAAATTAGGCCCTTACGATTTGGAAACCATTTAATTAAATTTGATAATGATGTGATATAGGCTGTACCATCTGCATAACCTACCACGACACCAGCTAGTAAATAAAGAAGTGGTAATGAGGAAACTTGTGAGCTAAGTATTAATCCAACTCCAAGAACAATTCCTGCGGTTGCGATCAGTTTACGAAGTCCCAACTTTCGTTGTAATTTACCTGCAAATAAAGTTGAAAATGATAAAGAAAAGCTGGTAATTGAGAAAGTAATAGCCACAGCATGAAGTTCCCAGCCGAATTTACTTACTAAAGGTTGATTAAATAAGCTCCATGTATAAATCGTTCCAAGACCAATTTGCACAATGATTGTGCCTAGGACAATCAGCCATGGATTTACAGATGCTTGTTTCATGCGAACTGTCCCTTTCTTATCATGACATGTTTTATCACAATTTAGTATATCCGTGATGAAATACAAGATACTAATTTAAAACTGGAAATTAAATTGGAGTCATTGTACAAAATAAACAAAAAGACACTTCGTTAAGAAGTGCCTTTTTGTCAATTAGATTATATACGGGTTTATTGTAAAAAAAAGCTGTGTTAAGATAAGACATTTTCAAATGCTTATATACATTATAGTACCAAATGATGTCTTTATTTTTATGGGGCTTAAGATGTATTTTTCTTTCATAAAAAAGTCTTATAACAACAAAAATTAATATTCGATTTCCTCATAATCTTTTGGTTGCGGAACAGTTTGCATATTCGCTGCATCTTTTGGATCGCTATATATAGCGTTTTGCTCAACACTTGTATCTTTGATGTTTTGTTTTTTACTTCTATTTGTTTGTTTTTTCATAAGGGTTCACTCCTTTTCTTTATAAAAGTAGTTATACCCTAATTCAAATATTTTTACTGGTATGTAGAGGATGATTTCGCGAATGTATCAGCGACTAAATTGCTAAATTCTCGTAAATAATACAAATAGTTGTCTCCCCCATAGTTATATCTTTTATTATACATTTTGGCAACGACAACATTATACTTGGGAATAACTAAAATAGTGGGTCCTGTAATGCCTAATATTTGATACGAACCTTTAGGCACCCTTTCCCCAAGTTCGCTTTGTATAGCGGGTGTGTTTTGAACAAACCAAAAGCAGCCGTTTTGAGGTAAGTCCATGTTTTCGTATTTTGGACTTTGAAGACTTGTTGCAATTTGAATAACCTCTTTCGGTACGATTTGTTTTCCATTTATGTATCCTTCATTTAAATGTAAATTTCCCCAATAGGCGAATTCTCTAGCAGAAACAAAAAGATTTTTTTCTGTTCCATCATCTAATATTCCAGTACTGCATATTGCTTCTTCATGAGGATTTACTATTACCTTTACTAAATTCTCATGATGCTTTTTTCGCCATCCTGTTTCTTTAAAACCTGCAGGTATAAAGATACGTTCTTTTAATAACTCAGGAAAACTTTTATTATATAGTTGATAAATAAGATGGGTCATCATACGTACGTTAATATCTCGATATGCCCACCTGTGTCCAGGTTCGAATTCTCGATAAATAGTTCCGTCTACTTTTTCATTTAAACCATGTGAATGGGTTACTAAATGCCTTAATGTTGTTTTACCAAGTAAATTTGTATCATATTCTTTAAAATAATCAACTGCGTAATCGTCGAGATGCTTTATTTTCCCTTCATATAGTGCATAAGCAACTGCTAAACCTAAGTAACTCTTTCTAGCGGAAGCAACATTAAATTGTGAAGACGCTGTTATAGTGGCACTGTTTTCAGTATTAGAATGATTTCCACTATAATGTTCAAGTACCACTTCATTATCTTTCATAATAAAAAGTGCTGCTGCAGAACTATGATTCCGTTCTTTTATATCTTCTACCCATGAAACTAATTTTTGGTATGTATGCAATGTCTCATTCACCTCTGTATGAAATGCTATATCAAATATTAATTTCGATGAAAATAGAAGATGTCCTTTTATTTGTTTAATTCACAAAATGAAAGAAAAGTGTCTCTACACTCTGAACATGTACATACACCTTTCTTTCATACAATAACTTCATTTATGTTACAAAGTTAAATGAACCACCAGCTCCAGCAGCTAAAGCAGCTAAAGCATCCGCCACACCCGCCAAAACCGCCACACCCGCCAAAACCGCCGCACCCGCCAAAACCGCCACAACGTCCGCCAAAACCACCACAACGTCCGCCGCAACCACCACAGCGTCCGCAGCCGCCGCAGCGACGAGCATCTTCTTGTGCATAATAATATGGATATTGATTTTGATTATCCCAGTACACAACATTTCCAGGGTGATAATCATTTAGATTCAATGATTGCAGTTCTTGTTGAAATTCATTCATTTTAATGACCTCCGTTTATAAATTAAAGTTTCTATCCAGCATAACTCATCGGTGCTTTTCTATATGTATTACTTGTTTAATTGGCATAATAAACAGCAATAAATATAGAAGTTAGAAACCAATTTCAATACGTACAACAACAAAATATGAGCTTTTATTGGGTGATGTACCTTGTTCGGTTGCCTATTTTTAGATAGCTTGTATGTTGGATTCATTTTTATAAACAGAAATCATAAGAGAAAAAAACAGCTATCTACTTTGACAGCTGTTTTACAAGAAATTAAGATAATTCCCCGGAATTTTCATTGAAATCTATTATATGAACTTAACTATGTTGTGTCCGACTATACTAACTCTAGCATAAATTCTTCTCTCATTATTTTATTTTTATAAGATTCGTCACTTGCATCGGTGACTTAGTATGCAATTTCGAAGTACCGTCAGATGCTAAAACTTCTATTTCATTATTACGATTATTCACCACAACGAAACAAGGGTACTTTTTATAAATTTCTCAGCCAACAACTTGATAACTCCTCTTTTTGGAGTTTTTCTATTAATCTTCGGACTGAAGGTTCAGGCATTATTTTATATGCAATTAGATTTTCATTATTAGGAATAATCCAACTAAAATCCAGGTGAGACTCTTTGGAAATTGGTTCTATATCACTATGTAAGTCGTTACTATCAACTTCGAAAACATGATTAATTTCATAATGAAGTATTTCACTATCTTGCCACTGGTTTTCAATCACTCCTAAAAAGCGCTTAACTTCACAATTGATGCCTAGTTCTTCTTTAAGTTCGCGAATTAATGCGCATTCTGCAGATTCTCCTAATTCAACATGACCACCTGGTAGAAAAGAATGATGCCCTTTGTAGTTTGCTATTAAAAGCCTTTTATCTTTTATAATTATCCCTCTTACAATATGATGAAATTTTGTTTTCAATTAGGTTTCTCCTCTTTATCCATTTTCTTAATTAAAGTTAAACAAGTAAACGATATACTTCTTCTCCATCATAAACATGACCAAGATTTACAAAACGATAGCTTTCATATAACCTTTTTGCCCGAGTGTTCTCTTTGTGTACAGTTAGACGAATCTCTTATTCCGTACCTTTATTTCTTCTACCCATGAAACTAATTTTTGATATGTATCCAATGTACCATTCACCTCTATATGAAATGCTATATCAAATATTAATTTCGATGAAAATAGAAGATGCCCTTTTATTTGTTAAATTCACAAAATAAAAGAAAAGTGTCTCTACAGTTCATACTTGTATATACACTTTTCTTTCAAAAATATCTTTATTTATGTCACGAATTTAAATGACCCACCAGGTAGCACCATTAAAACCGTCAAAACAATTAGAGCAACCACCACAACCACCACAACCACCGCAACCAAAACAACCGAAGCAACCAAAACAACGGAATCCACCACAACGAAATCCACCGCAACGGCCACAACCGCCACAGCGACGAGCATCATCTTCAATATAGTAATATGGATATTGGTTTTGCTGGTCCCAATACACAACATTTCCAGACTGATAATCATTAAGGCTTAACGCTTGTAGTTCTTGTTGAAACTCATTCATTTTCATGACCTCCGTTTATAAATTAAAACCCCATCGATGCTTTCCTATATTTCTGCTCGTTAAATCTAAGTAGAAATAGCGCTATAAACTAAGTTCAATACGTGTACACCAACAAAATATGACCTATCACTAGATGATGCACCTTGTTCATATGCCTATTTTTAGGTTGTTTTTACTATGGGCTCATTTTTATAAATGGAAATTATAAAATATGAATTTAAACAATAACATTTAGCTTTATGTCATCATTTTCTAGTTCTATAGCTTAAGCGTGGTAGTTTTTTGCGTGATATCTTTTAGTCATAAAAAAACACAGATATTAAATTTTTAAAAAGATGAACTAAGAGTATATTAGTTTTTCGAGAAAGGGTACTTATATCATGTTTTTTTACAACGTAGTACTCTTGCATGTATTTTCATTAAGTCTTTATTATTATTTTTCGTTTTTCTAAAACTATTGTGAATAGATTTTGGATACACCTTTAAGTAATTTTTAACAAATGAAATTACAATACTAACTTCATGTTTTTTGAAAGTGATATCCTCCGAGAATATTAAACTTGTCCAAAATATTCATTTAGTAGTGGCATGATATAAATCATGGGTGTTTCGTAAGGGTGAATTCGATTAATTATGGTAAGTGCGTCTTTTACAATGTCTTGTTTACACCTTATTTCGACTTTACATTCTTGCCCTTCACATATTTGACCGATTTCTCCATCAAAAGGTCTTTCATTATCTAAAGGTCTCCAGTACCCTTTAACTGTGCTGTAAGATAGACAGTTATCGTAATTTCCGACCTTACAAGCGTGAATGTTATTTAATTCATCTCGTAGAGTTTCAATATATTCCTCTGGGATAAATATTTCGATTTTTACTTCATTAAATTCCATGCGCTAGATCACAACCTTTTCTAAATAAAAGTTAGACATATAAACGATATACTTGCTCTTCGTCATAAACATAATCAAGGTTTTTAAATCCATAACCTTCATATAACCTCTTTGCAATAATATTCTCTTTATGTACAGTTAATCGAATCTCCTTACATTCCGTAAATTCATTTGTAATCCATTTAATCATTTCAGCTAAAGCAGTTTTACCATATCCTTTTCCTTGATGATGCTCATCAATCATAAATCCGTTAATCCAATACATGTCCGATGTATTTGGTTCGAATGCATGCATAATGAACCCAATCATACTATCGTCGTCATAGATGGCGAATGGAATGTATTCGACATTTTCGCCATCTGGCTTAATATATACTTTCGCAAGTGRTACTGCTACTGATGGTACAAATGTAGTTTGTTTCTTCGATACTTGTAATTTCAGTGCTTCTTCCCAGTTATCTCTTGTTATTATTTTTAATTGGATATTCATCGTATGGACTCCTTTTTGAATAACAAATTATACTATTTGAAAAATATCTTTCTTTCATAATTGTTTCTTTATCGGATTTTAATAGTTCGAATACACTTCTTATATATTCAACGATTCGCTATCATTCCCTCTCTAAAAGAATAGAAGCYCGCAATCTTTATACAAAATCACGCCATACGTATCATGACTTTTATAAAGTCTTGAATAAACATTTGTTGGTCCAATTCTAATGCAATACAAACTCCTGTAGATTTAGCACTTGGACGAAAATCAGCAAAAGTCTGTCCTTTTGATTCTCCCTGTGTATCGACAGTAACCTCTCGATATATATATTTAAGAGATGTAGGATTAATTAAAGTACTACAGTTAATATCAGTTGGTCTTTTGCATAGGGAATCCACAGTTCTACTTGAAAAGCCTTCATATTTATATTCGCTTCATGTATTTCAATCAGCAGATATACATCTTTCTGGAATATCGATGGATGAGTGTGGTATCGTACCAAGCGATTTGTCTAGACGAAGTAAATATAATAAAACGAAAAACATTTTATATTCTATCCCTTGTTTTCACAACCCAACAGGTGTCTTAATGTTGGAAAGTCGACGGAAAGAACTTATGAATGTTTGTGAAAAAGAACAACTTCCTATTATTGAAGATGATATTTATCGTGAATTATGGATTGATGAACTACCTCCACTACCATTAAAGGCAATGGATCAAAATGGGCACGTATTGTATGTCGGTAGCTTATCGAAAACACTTAGTCCTGGATTAAGAATTGGATGGGTAATTGGTCCAGAACCTGTGATTGAAAGATTATCAGACATAAAAATGCAAACAGATTATGGATCTAGTTCATTATCACAAAGAGTTGCTGCTGAATGGTTGTCTAGTGGTTTATATCAAAAATATGTAGCATCCGTGAGATTGCAGCTGAAAGAACGAAGAAAAATCATGATGCAAGCGCTGGACCTGTATTGTAAAGACATCGCAACATGGAATGCCCCTAGCGGAGGATTGTTTATATGGTTAAAGATACAACCTAAAATTTCAATGAAAAAACTATTTTCAAAAGCATTATCTAAAGGGATTCTTCTTAACCCAGGGCGTATTTATGAAGAAGAATTTGATCAACATATTCGTTTATCGTATGGCTATGTACCTGTCCAAGATCTTACGCAAGGAATCTATCAGATAAGTCAAATTGTTAGGGAATTAATAGAACCATAGAAAAGTCCTCTTCATTTAAGGAAGATGACTTTCAAGCGGGTACTCATACATTCATATGTTAGGTGTTGACAACTTCCTGATACATTCTTCTCTACCTTTTCATAAACCGTCCAAATCAAATCTTTCAGTTAACTTATAATTGTTTAACCATATTGGTATATAAGAAAGATGAAAAATATTTTTGAAATTTCCAATTTAATTAGATTCTATTTGTTCTTCTATTACAAGTAGTAATTCCCACTTTTTCTTTTTAGTTTATATAAAGCGTCTTATTCAAAATCCCTTTTACAAAATCAGTTTTAGCTTCACAATAACCATCAATATTATATCGATAGTTCTCAGCTAATCGATATTTTAGTTCTTCATATTCTTTCCGCACAGCCTCATTAGCTGATAAATAATCCCGTAAAATATCAATAATTGGTTTTGCTGCTAACCCTTCCACAGAGGTACTACCTACATGCTCAATTCTTAAAATTAAATCGCCGATATAACTTTCAATCATTATTTTGATTTTCTTGAATTCCATTTTCCATTCAGGATTATAAGACATGATTTCTATTATTCTCGTTTTTTCAGCCATTATTATATACCTCCTTATCATAATTTAATTTTCTTCCAAATATAATAAATTGTTCATACGAATCCTCATCAAGCCCTAGAATTTTTGCAAAAGCAAGTTTTTTAGAACTATAATACCTTTTCAAATATGAGGTGGTTTCTTAAATTATGGTATACATTCTAAATCATCTAATAAAATATGATGAAAATTATTATAGCTAGAAGATGTTCTAGAAACACCTTAATTTCAATATATTAAGGTGAATCAAGGATATATTTCATCTCTTCTTCAATAAACCCAAAATATTAAATTAGCAAAGGAGGAAGTATATTGGATATCTTTCCCATACTTTTAATAATTCATATTCTATTTGGGATCATATGTTTAATTTCAGGAGCTGTCGCAATGTCTGCAAAAAAGAGAAAAGGAACTCATACAGAATGGGGTGAAGTTTACCATGCATCTTACGTTGTAATATTCATCACTGCAATTATATTGTCTATTTTACATTGGAATGAGATTGCTTATTTGTTTTATGTCGCACTTTTTTCTTATTCATTTGCTATTTATGGCTATCTTGCAAGAAAGAGACGCTGGAAGAATTGGATTCACCATCATATTAGAGGTATGCTAGGTTCATATATAGGTGCTGTAACGGCTCTTCTAGTGAACATAGGGAGTTCTATACCGATTTTAAATTTACTTCCTAAACTATGGTTTTGGTTTTTGCCTACATTGATTGGTACCCCACTTACAATAATTGTTGCAAAAAAATATAAAAAACATACAAACAAGTAAAGAGTTCTATTCCTCTTTGAAAAAATAGAATCGCTATTAATCATGCAATAAATATTCTGCTTCGATAACTGGATTCAGCGATTTTTTTATTACTACTCAATCATTTTAGTTCAAAGAAAAAGAATCCATTTAGATAAAAGACTTTTTATTAAAAGTCAAGATACTACTTGAAACCCTTTATTATTCGTGAATAGTTGAAACGAAGTGCCAATAAAAAATAGACGATCTAAGGAGCAGAAAACTTCTTAAATCGTCTATTTTGACTGTGTAAATTCCTACACTCTTGAAGTATGTTTCGAAATAGCGTTAATTATATTATCCCAATCATCAAAATGAATTTCATGCCCCGTTCCCTCTAGTGGTAGTAACGATGCATTAGGAATTTCATTCGCTAGAGCTAAGCCATGCTCATATGGAAGTGCCGTATCTTCGGTGCCGTGAATAACTAATGTAGATACATTTATTTCTTTTAATTTTCCCTCAAAGTAATCATCACCTTTAAGCAGTGTATGATTAAACATGCTGAGTAGATTGTTTGCTCGTTTTATTTCTTTTGTTACCTGCTTCGTAACTCTTTGTTCATCAAATTTATGCTTTGGTCCACAGAGTAATGCTGATCCTCTAACTAAATAATTCACAACAGATTCGTTTTCTGTCCAATCCAATTTACTTCCATTCGCATGATAAGCAAGAATTTTTTCATCCATTGGAGGTAAATTCCGATTGTTTTCATCAGACCCATAAATACTTGATGCAATCAAGGTCATTGTTAGGACCCTTTGAGGATGCCTTACTGCGATAATTTGAGCAATCATACCTCCCAAGGACATTCCAACAATATGTGCCTGATTAATATCGTATGCATCGAGCACTCCAACAGCATCATCCGCCATGTCTACCACAGCATACTGAGAACTTCCCGGTTCATAGGAAACGGAACGTCCAACATCTCGATTATCATATCGAATAACGAATCGCCCTGTATCTGCTAATCTTTTACAGAACTCTTCATCCCAGTAAACCATTGAACACATTGCTCCCATAATCAGTAAAGTAGCTGGATGATTAGGATTTCCAAAACTCTCTGTGCATATATCAATTCCATTAATTTTATTTATCTTTTCTTTCATGATTCATTCCTCATTTCATTCGAATTTGGTCATTTGAAAAAAGGTACATCAAGACAGCCCAAAATTCACTTTAGAAAAATGAACGAATAGAAATGTACCTGAAATTAACGGAAACGAATGAACTTAATAATCATGATAAGCACTCTCCTTATAAGAAATGAATAAGAGATTCAAGACCACTACTAATTATAATCTATTTTTGTAACTTAGGTTTATCTATTTTATTACTAAGGGGTGTTTTATTTAATCTTTTTTATAGGCTGCTAAAATTACATGCTGTAAACGATCCGGATAATTCGTAAACATCCCATCTACACCCCATTCAATCATCTTTTTCATATCTTCCTCTTTATCTACTGTAAATGGGTGAACTTCTAAGCCTTGTTTTTGTATTTTTGGGACATCGGTAGCATTCATATATGTATAGTTCATGCCCAAGCCCACACAATAAGTTTTATACGCCTTTAAGTCTTCATTGGTTAGTCTGACTGCTTTTTTGTGTGTTAATAATTGCACCAGCGGAATGCTAGAATTTAGACTATGAATCTTTTTTAAACTTTCTGTACTAAATGATTGGATGATTATTTTCTCCTTTACAATAGCGGGATCACTTAGTTGGTATCGATTCAGTATTTCTAAAAGCTTTTCTTCCATTCCTAGATAGTCCTCTGGTGATTTTGTTTCAATATAATAACGAGCATCATGGCCAAACGCTTCAATAATCTCTTCAAACGTTGGTACTTTTACGTCCTTAAATTCTTCTTTTGATAGCTTGGGATGTTTTTTATTAAAGAAGCTACCAGCATCAAGTCTTTTTATTTCTTCTAATGTATGATCTTTAACAAGTCCTGATCCGTTTGTTGTTCGATTTAATGTATTATCATGCATAGCAATTAAGTGTCCATCCTTTGTCATTTGAGTGATATTTTAACTCCTAATCTTATACTCTATTTATATATATTACACGATAAAATTTAAGCACGTATAAATATGTTATTAAAGCTTTGTAACAAAATCATTCAGTCTACAAAATAAACAATTGGATAGCTAATGTCTTAATAAAAAATAACCATCCTCTAAGGCTTGGATATACCTTAAAGAATGGTCGCTTTAAAACAGATTTACGATTCAATATTTTTAGGCACTTCTCTTATACCTTTAATCGGTAAGCAAGTACCTATCAGTGCAATTATAGTACAACCCATAAACATAACAGGTAACCCGTATACAGCAAGTATAGATAACGTACCAAAAATAATTAAATCCAGTACAGAATCTAGCACTGATAATAATGAAATTGTTGTTGCACGTACATGTGATGGAATTATATCATTACTCAGCTGTGAATAAATTGGATATCTTATTGCTCTTACAAATCTTAATATAATAAATGCTCCTAAAACGATCCATAACGTATTTCCAAAGCACGCTGCTAATAGTAATCCACAGACAGCTAATGCACCTGAAAGATTTAATAAAAATATACGAGAGAATTTTTTGGTTAACCATCCTATTGAAATAGATGCAAAATATCCGCCTACTGCAGCGACTGCATATAATATACCAATTGCAAATACAGGAACTCCTGCATTTTTCAAAAGTAGTTGATCATAGTTGTCAAAAACCGCACTCGCTGGAATAAATACAAGTGATATATTTAAGAACATGATGAGTAATTGAGGTGCTTTTCGAATAACTTGTATTCCTTCGATTACTTGTGAATACGATGACTCATTATATTCAAATTCCACCGCCGGATTTTTTATAAATAAAAGTAAAATTAATTCTACGAAATGAAAAAGAAGTCCGAGTGTAATTAAAATAAAGAATTGCTCTTCCTTCAAATCTTTCGCAAAATAAGATCCGAAAATAACAGCAATCAACATTGAAATAAAGCTAGCGGATTGAATTTTCCCCATCGCTTTATCCATAAGATGTTGTTCATTCGTTTCTTTTAAAGATTCGTATATTAAGGCTTCATCAGCACCCGAAAAAAAAGTGACTGATAAACCATTCAATAAGCTATATAAACAAAATAGCCATATGTTATCAGCAAATAATAAAAGGGAAATACTTATAATTTTTATGCAAGCACCTGTTATAAAAGAGAGTTTTAAACCGAATCGATCTGCAAAAATGCCTGCTGGTACTTCTCCAATTAGAACTGCTCCACTCCAGCACATCAATACAATAAAAACATTTGAAGGAGTTAATCCTCTTTCCACATAAAACAACGTCATAACCGCTTGTAAAAAGCTAATTGTTCCAAAAAAATGTACCCAAAATAAAATAGAAATATTATGATTTGCCAGCGTACACTTATCCAAACGTTCTCCTACTTTCCGATATTTATATTTTTTGCGGAAGCAGGAGTGTTAAATTAGCTTAAATGCTATTCACTCCTCTTCCTTCATTTGAGAATCGGTTTAAATTTTTTAACATGTGAATTCCTCCTTACGTTTAGTTATGTGTATCGTAACAAAAATTCTTAATATTCACAAAGAAATTTTATAAACTGGATAAGATTGTCGAAATGGAAAAAGTGGTATATAATAAGCAGTAACATTACTAGTAATTATTTTAGGTATTCCTAGAATAAAGGAGCGATACATATGAAAATTACTATTTATTTCGGAAGTCATGAAGATCAAGATGTACGTACAATGGATTGTCATTTAGATGTAGACGATGCAGAAGAACTTGTCTCTGTTTCATAATATAAATTACAAATAAAGTGGGTTGAAACCTCTTCCCTATCACGTTTAAGACACCTTTAAAAGGTGTCTTTTTTATTGTTTTTTGATGAAAATCCCTTTACTTTGTAGCGATTAAATAGTAAAATATAAATATGCGAACAAACGTTCTTTTATTTTAATCGCACTTGAAGGGATGACTTTTACAATGGCTCAAAACAAGCGCAGAGGAAGAAAAAAGCATACACCTACTATCTCAAATACAGGCTTTATCGGCTCTGTGTTTATTGATACATTGGAACTACAAAAAAAATCCTATTATTTTGCYCGTAAAAAGTTACAAATTGTCCATCATGTATTAGATGGTCTTGCAGGAGCAACAAGTTCTTTATTTAAAGAACATAATATATCCGCACATATGTCTTGTGTGTATTTACATAAACAAAAGAAAATCGGTTTTGTTCTTTCAACAAAACCTTTTGAACAAGCTGATGGTGTTGCTTATTTTAAAAATTACTTAATTGAAAAGAATTTTTATGATAAGCAAGACGCCGAATTTCAAGAAGTATTTAATACAGGCTTTATTGGGGTTGTATTTGCTGACATATCTAGTATTGATCGTTTTAACTTTGATTTTGAAATGAGCATGCTATCAAAACTAATGAAGGATATGATTATTCCTATAAAGGAACTTTTTTTACGTCATAATATCCCTGCTTATATCTCTACTTCCCATTTAGAGGAACAAAATAAATTAGGGTTTGTTTTATCTGTAAAACCTTATGATGAACGTGCAGAAGCAGATTTATATTTTGAAACATATTTAAAAGAACGTGGCTTATACATTGGTGATGAAGAAGATGAAATTGATAAAATTGTCATTCGAAAAAAAGTTGAATTGATATAGAAAAAATGCAGGATTCCAATAAATCCTGCATTTTTATTTGAAAGTTTCATTCTCTAAAATAACAACATAATCATTAGTCATTCTACCCGCTTCTTTTGTATAATCAACAAGTCGTTGTATATTATCACAACACAGCTTTGCTCCCCATACAAGTAAGGGAACACCAATAAAATCAATATGTAATCTTCTTGAAAACAATCCTCCAAACGTCATAGGAAGTGGAACGGTTGGTGAAGTATTTGAAAAAATGATTTTTTCATTGTTTTGATACTGATGTTGAAGAATTTCCGCTAAATTTTTCATGGATGGAACAACTACTTTTGATGCCCCATGTCCTACTGTATAAACCGGATTTCCTCCTTCGTCCCTTCCATGAAAAATGATTTTTCCCATATCAGACGTTTTAAGCTTATTAAAATAGTCCACATTTAAAATTTCTTCTTTTGTCAGTCTTCGATCAGTGGGGAGTTTGTTTAAATGATATGCTGCCGCAAGTGAAGTTGTATGTGTTCCGCCAAAATCTGTGTAAATAAAAATCATAATACCATCCCTTATCATAAACTTTTCATAGTTATTAGTATCACCATCTCATCATTTACTAATCAAGCGAAGCTTTGATTTTATAACTTAATTGTTAATTAGTGATATTTCTTTCAGACATAATATCCTCTATTAATTATTGTACCAAGTGGCGTACATAAAAAAGCGTTTGTTACAACGCTTAACATATAATGTGTACCTCATGAACAAATATCCTTGAATTTTAAGTTACAATACGATTATGATATCTAGATGGAATATAATATTGAAAGGATGGTGTATTCCCTTTGAATATCCTTGAAACAGACCGTCTTATTCTTCGACTACAAACAACTGACGATGCAGCTTTTATCCTAGAGCTTATGAATGACCCCTCTTGGTTGCAATGTATAGGCGATCGTGGTGTAAGGACAATAGAAGACGCAAAGACTTATATTTTGAACGGACCGCTTCGCATGTATGAACAATTTGGTTTCTGTCTTTTTTTGGTGGAACAAAAGGAGGATCACGTTCCGCTTGGAATCTGTGGTCTGGTAAAAAGAGATTCATTGGAAGATGTAGATATTGGATTTGCCTTTCTCCCAAAGTATTGGGCTAAAGGATACGCCTATGAAGCAGCTTCTGCAGTGATGACATATGGAAAAGATAAATTGGGGCTAAATCGTATTGTGGGGATTACTACTCAAGACAATCGCGCTTCAGCTAAGCTTCTAAAAAAAATAGGATTGCAGTTTGAACGATTGATTCAGTTAGCTAATGATTCTGAAGAACTTAGTCTGTTTGCATTTGATAAACGAAAAGACAACCACATAAATAAACAGCAAACATATGAAAAATAGTAACTTATGTAAAAGACTCTCCAATCGGGAGAGTCTTTGTCTTATATACTGAATTTTGGTAGACTATTTGTCGGTATGACTATTTTATAACCTGAACAGATGCTGGTTTCCATCCCTTATTTTCTACCCAATCAATATATACTTTATATTTTTTATTGCTTTGCTTATCTCGCACATTACCATAGGCCTTATTCGTTCCATTATTTCCAATAAAATCATAAATGAGTTGTGATTCAGGAGCATCAACAGCGTAGGAAATTGCTTTTTTCATCTCATTCCAATCTGTCGTTCCCTCTTTAAATTGCATGGCAGGTTTTGCCCCTTGCTCTGTACCAACTGGATTCCATTGCTTATTTTGTTCTGTTTGATCCTCATTTTTGTCTGGTTGATTTTTAGTTGTTCCCTCTTCATTAACCTTTTGCTGTTCCATTTTTGTATTCTTTTGTTCCTCTTGTTTTTTCACTTGATTTTCATTACTCTGCTTTTCTTTTTCCAGTATTTTTGAGTTTTCTTTCTCTTGATTTTGTTGCTCTGTTAATTCTTGTTTTTCAACTTCTTTGTTTATTTGTTCTTTTGATGCCTCTTCTTCTGATTGTTTTGTTTTTTGTTCCTCTAATTTATTATTTTTCGCCTCTTTAGATGCTAATTGGGCTACTTTCTTTTCTTCTGGATGTTCTTTTCCTTTTGTTTGACCAGTAAAAAATAATTGATAAGATACCATGCTGACTGTCAGTAATACTAAACTTAATCCAATATTAACAACACCGCGCTTTCGACGTGATTGTTGTTTTTCTTGAAATCTACTTTCATTTCCCATTCCTGAAACCTCCATATGACTTTTACAGTGTACCTGTATGTTGTTTTCTTTACTTTACTTTACTTTAGACTCTAGTAAGTTTATTTTCATATTTTTGATGCCGATAAACTTTTAAATTCCATATGTATAGTCGTTATCATTTTCCCCCTTATCACTTACACAAACATCTATTGTAAATACATTTTTTAATTAGTACATTATTACACACGCTTTTCTATATTACATTTTAATATTCAGAATTTCAATAATAAAATTAATGTTAAGCTAGAATGTTTCTACTATTTTTAATACAAGTTTCGATTACTTCAACAATTCATCTATTTTTATAAAATATTTGGCAATTAAAATACAAAAAGACGTACATTTTAGTACGCACATCTTTTTGTATTTTTATACTCTCAGTGATTTCAATGCGAAAATAAAATCAAAATTCTTTTTCAGATTTTTTTAGAATCCAATGACTGCGCTGAATATAATTTTGCTTTCGATGGTAATAAATTAAATGCACATAACACGATGGTTATTAATAACATTACAAATGCCCCTATAATAACTACAACTTGAATGGAAATGAAATGAGTAGCTACTCCAAAAAGAATAGTTGCAAGAATGGTTAGAATTGCTATAAGTAATTCATAAATGCTCCCAACCCTTCCCATTATATCTACAGGTATATTGTTTTGATAAAATGTATAAAAACCTGTATTCGCAAAATCCATAGCAAAAGAAAGAATGAAGAAACCAATAGCTGCTATTATAAAATGATTTGAGAATGCATAAATCATATATCCAATTGAAATGAATAAGGATCCTATACCAATTAAAAATGAAGGTATAAGCTTTTTTGTAAAGATAGTATTTACTATACCCATTCTCAATATTTTGCTTAGGCTTGACTAATTCCTTTTCTTCATAAAATTTCAAAGTATCTCTAGATACACCTAAAAATTTAGCGACTTGTCCAATTGTGTACATTATACTCTCCTTTATCATTGCTACATATTCTTTATGATATTTCATATTATCAGTACGTCGATAAAAAATAATATAGGTTTTATTATAATAACTAAGTTAGGTATCACATCTTTTACATTCATACCTACATTCCTCCATCCTGCCCATTCTTTAAATTATCGAATATTGAAATATTCTTACAATTATTATGCCAAGAAATAGTAGAAGATGATACGAATTTCCAAATTCATATCATCTTCTTGAATGTTTTAATCAAACTTTATTACAAATTATCAATCTTTATATTAAATAATCAATCTTTTTTATAAAGCTACATCCACAATTGTGCCCTTTTCTTGAATATGTACATAACTTGTATTAGCTTAGTACTTAGGACATATTGAACTAAAACTACCTTTAGTAGCAAGATACAGCGCTTCACTTTAAACACTATCTATGATTTTATATTTATTATCTCGATATTCTCCAAAAATCCGGTCCATAATTCTTGTTACAAAATTCAACTGGAATTCGTGTCTTTGGAAAATTATCACCAACGTTTAACTGATATAATTTATTATGTAAAGGAGAACCATAGGAAAACTCAAGTTGGCAATCAGTTAGATTAAACAAAATTGAATGCACTGTTCCAAAGTTTTCTTTATAATTATGAATGGACACCCCTTTCGGAAACTCCGTTGAAAGAAGTTCTTTAATTTCGCAAGCAGTTCTTTTACCATTGGCACTAAATTTATTCTCTAAAATATTATATCGTAGTTGAGATTGTTCTAGCTTGCCTGGTTCAAGATTTTCAATTTCAGGAAATAGCCCATGATTTGTTGCAATTAAATAATCTAGTTCTGCGTTTTTAACTACTTTAACTCCGTCATATGTTCCAACTAAAGCTGCCTCACCATTTGCATCCGCTAAAAGTAAATTCATATTCGTTCCCACAGGCATGTTTTTCACAGCATAGATGGCTTCTTCAATATTTTTACACGTCTCTAGTATGGCTCTAACAACCACCATAAACTACAACCCAGTAACTACTGGTTTTCTCATACCTGGATATTTGCCTATCGGCATGCCACACGAAGCAAACGCTACACATAGACCTTTCTCGTTTAATCCATCACTTCGACCAAATGTAGAAACAGAGAAACCGGTATGCGTGTATCTTCCATCTACTTTAGTTGTACAAAGGCGCATATCCGAAATATCAGGAGAGAGGTCATAGTTTCGTAATACGTATGTTTTACCATCAGACATTTTTTGGGGCAAAATTGCACTTAGGCTACACCCTCCAGGTATTAACCAGGCATCATCATAAAATTTTAATTGGTTTGATTTATAACCAAACCCTTCCGCAAAACCCTCTAATTCCTCATTTAATCCCGGGCAATACTCCTCGATTTGGGACCTGATTTCTAGATACGCTTTGGTAGAATCAGAGTGTTTCCTAAAAAAAATTTCCTTAACGTGTGCACTTTCATAGTATTCTAATGCTTGTTGTTTTCCAATTTCATACGAACTTCCTTTAAGATAAGTAAATTTCCCTGTATGCGTATTCATTCAAAGCTCCCCATTCTGCATTTTAATAGCAAACATATATACCTTGCTATAAACAGAATAAACCCTCCAGTAACTAGAGAGTTAATCTCAGTTCGTTATTCAATTATTCTGCGTTGTTACCTTTACAAACACTTTTGTCAAAAAATCATTTGGATGTATCTCGTTGTTCGGTTTAATATTTATTGGATTCACTACTTTGGATGGGACGAGTCCCTTTATGTACTGTTCCATATACATTCCTTTAACATGAAGGGATTGTTCTGCCACCCATACCTTTAAACGATTGTAGCCATAGTGAAGTTCTGAATAAGGCCCTTCTACATTGACACATGCATACATTCCTCCAGGCACTCTCGTAAGATACTCCTCATTTTTATCGACTTTTACGGGTAAAAGTAATTCAACATCTGCTTTCTTTTGTCTCCAGTCTTTTTGATGAAAAATAGCTAGTAGCTCCCCATCCATATTAAACTGATATGCATATATCCTTTCAAACAACATTTTAACGAGTGTATCCATTTCAAACATGTTTATTGTTTTGCGAATAGACACAACCTGTGTATCTTTTCGCTCCTCTATGTAACAACTTGACAGAGTGGGCTCAGGAATGAATGTTTCATCATTCTTTATGAACTTCTTTATTTGCTGAATGTTGTTAATTTGCTTGATGATTTGTTCTTGCTGATACTTTAACTCTTCTGTTTTTTTCTTTAATCTTACATCCAGATCTTTCATATCTTTACTTTTTAAAACTTGCTCAATTTCGTTTAACGAAAACTGGCAGTCTTTAAGCACTAGGATAGCTTTTAGCTCTTTCATCTTATCGTAGTCATAGTAACGATAGCTCGTCTCGGGATCTACATAAGAAGGTTCGAGTAAACCAATGTCACTATAGTAACGAATTGTTTTCACAGGTACATCGCACAGATTTGAAAATCTTCCAATGGTATACATAACAAAGCCCCTTTTCCAAACGACATTTATTTCCAAACAATTTACTCCAATAAATCCCATTATAAATCAAAAACAAATCAATCTGACACTTCAACTTTCCACTTGAGATTCTTATTGATTTTCGATGAAATGGGAATTCAATGGAATAACATGACTGGCGTTTTTAAATGTAGTGTAGTGCTTTAAGGGAAAATCTAAATTTTTCCTCCGAAAAACAATCCCTACTTTCAACTAAAAAAGTAGGGATTTATGGCATTTTAATAGACTTAGGGGAATGAATGAAAAATCGTGTGAATTTGAAATAAAGTTTGATCAAAATGCCTTCTATTATTTATGTTGTTAGAAAGCTTTTTATAAAAAAAAGATTGATCATTATTCTATCCGTACATCGAATCTTTTATTTAACCACCAATTCTTATAAAGTGTATTTTAATTTGTAATCTTCGAGTACAGGTCTATCTGGTAGGATTATATTTTTTGGCAAGTCATATAAAGAAAAAAATCGAAGGTCTGTTGCCTCATCCTTATCATGACTTAAATAGCCGTTATATTCTTTACATTCAAAAGCCGTCACAACATTATAGACTTCATCACCATGAGGATATTGATAGTAAAAAGCTTCTCCTGAATATGTATGAATTAATTTAAGATTCTCAGCCGTTAGTCCTGTTTCCTCAAACAATTCTCTATAAGCTACTTGTTCAAGTGTTTCTCCTAACTCCATAGAACCACCAATCAGTCCCCAACATCCATTATCTTTTCGAAGTTGTAATAAAACTCGTTGCTCATGATCTATAACAAGTACAC
>NZ_JBFTMC010000083.1:0-19997 GCF_056396765.1 Bacillus sp. 05T22 | reverse complement strand
GAAATACCCTATAGAATAGACTTTTTTTAAGTGTCTATTCCATAGGGTACATTTTAGTCTTTGAGGTATTTTCTTTAAACTCACATTATCAAAATTAAATCACTGCATCGAAGTCATTTGATTTAGGCAGAGAAGCTGCTTTTTTCATAAGCACTTCCCATAAGTGTACGGATTTCTTCCATTCGGCTGCGGCCTGTCCCTTTTGATACATAGCGTTCTCATAACTGAAAGTAAGTTGTTGCATATCAGTCGAGTTGTAAAGTGTATCGATGCGGAGAGCGTATTCTCGGAATGTTTGACTTTCACCTCGTGGTATGCCGATTCTCGCAAATTGTTTTAGAAGTGCACCGTAAGCTTTTAGATAAACAGCATCATCTTTTCGGTATTTATAGAAAAGAATAATAAAAAATGTAATCCATTTCATTCTAGTGGTGAAGAGAATGTATCCCATGATACTAATCGGTATCGTAGAGAGGAATACGTACCACCAAGAAAACCCATTTTTAGAATTTGTGATCTTTTTAGTAGAGGCTTCTTCTGTATTTTCTATTAAACTTTTGAGCTTTGCTTCATTGTTCCGTTGGTGTATTTGCTCGTTTTTAGAATTATTTTCTTCGCTATTTTGTGAAGTAGAAGCAGGAGTATTATTTATAAAATTATAGGGATTGGTAAATCCTTTTGTTGGTTCGAATGGAATCCATCCGTATCCTGGAAAATATACTTCGACCCAAGAGTGTGCGTTATTGTTCGCGATTTTATAAACATTCTCACCTTCTGTACCAGCAAATGTATTCTCAAGAGTTCCTTCTGTATAGCCTTTTACCCAGCGAGCGGGAATCCYGACAGAACGAAGTAACACGATCATAGACGCCGAAAAATTATTACAGTAGCCGCTTTTTGTATCAAAAAGGAATTGATCTACATAATCTTGGTTTTTGGCAGGAATCCTGACATTCATTGTTTCGTATACAAAAGAATTGTCTGTGAAGTAATTTTCAATAGCTAATACTTTATCATATCGGTTGTCTTTATCATTTGTAAGATTGACAGCCAAGTCTTTTACTCGCTGCGGTAATGATTCGGGAAGTTGTGTGTACTTTGTCATGAAATAAGAACTTGTTTCATGACCTTCATTCGTTTTTACAGCTTTCAAATTTTCTATGGAAAACCTCGGGATCTCATATGTCACTTTATACGAATTTAAAGTAGTAGAAGAGTCTCCGTGCATCGTATAGATTTTTTCTGAAAATGGGTCAACACTGTATGATACATCAGAAGAAGCCTCAACTGATACTAATCCTGCTGGATAGGTAAGGTGAGGATAACTTTTTTGCATGGTGATTGTTGCTTCGGTTGTCTCCGTTTTTGTATTTTGTTCGTACCACCTCACGACGTCGTTTTTATTTTTAAAAGAAACCTTTTTCGGCTTTTCAGAAACCTCCCAGCCTTTTCCTGTATAAAAATCTTTTGTTTCTACTCTCCAATATTGTTTGTTTTGCGTTTGTGCTGTAAAAACAATTGTATTATCCGCCTTAAAAGGACCGCCTAATTGCGAGTCATCTAAACCATACCCAATTTTAGAAACTTCTTGTTTTTTACTTGCTTCGGATGTGTTGAATTTTAAAAAATCCATTGGGTTTGGCCATTGAGGGCCAAATTTTGGAGCAAAGTATGCGATGGTTGCTGACAATACAATAAATATTGTAAGAGGCCTAAGTAATTTTGAGATTTCTCTAGCATAATTTTGTAAGTTTTCAATCTCTTTTATTCGTTCTATTTGAAGAAGACTAAGCATAAAAAAGCCGATGACAACAGTACGAATAATAGCGTAGTTTGCATTGTATAAATGTAAGTTATGAAAAGTTGTGATATAAATAATAGTCAATACAAGAAATAACAATCCACGTTTTTTATGAATCATCCAAAAAGAGATGAAAGAACTCAAAAACCAAAATGATAGAAAAAATAAAARKGTYGGAAAAACTGGAGAAATATCTAGCAAATTCCCYTGRAAWAACAGGGAGGAATTTCGAGAAATATCAGAAAAAAACGTTGTTAGCCAAGATGGATTTATAAAAGCATTTTTATAATACAGGGAATGAATGATGAATAAGATCGTGACGATCTTTATTGCAATCTGCCACCTTGTTTGAAAAAAAGAGAGAGTGAAGCAAATTCCTATAAATATTACAAAAATATCTAAGCTACCTACGTTTGTAATACCTATAAGGGGTCTTAGCCATTCTAGTAAAAGAAGAAGTCCACATACATGCATGAAGAATCTGCTCATATCCCATTGGTTTTTTGTTTGTAATGTTATCATTTGCTCACCTCAAAAAACACGTTTGTATACCGGTTTTCATAAACCGCTTTTACAAATATTTTTCGTTTTTGTAGAGTTTCTAGTATACTTAGTTCTCGATGTGAGAGTTGGTTCGCTTTTTCTTTCACGACAAACACCATTAATTTTCTATTTTTTATAGCAGCACAATCAGCTGCCTTTTGAATATCGGGAGAAAGATCGCTTGTCACGAGTATAATCGTTGCGGACTGATAAATTTTTCTTAATTCCATTTCTACACTTCGAGAGAGCGGGAATACACTGTCTGCTTGTACTTTCGCTAAATGACAAAAGACTTGTTGCAACTGAGTATCTCCATTGTCTAAAGGGAAAATAGTTCGTTCTTTTCCGACAGACACGAATGACGCTGGTGAATTTTGCTTCAAGACAGCCCTCACAATAGAGGCAGTAAACGTTACGACTGATTCGAATAGAGGGGATTGGGTTCTGTCCATGAATATCATGATATTATGGCTGCGCTGTTGTTCAAACTCTTTCGTCATAATATTGTTTGTTCGTGCAGTTGCTTTCCAATCAATCCATGAAAAGCGGTCACCAGGTTTATATTCTCTGACACCGACAGAGACCGTAGAGTCTTTTGCTAAATTTATATTTGCTGAAAGCGCTCCTTGTTCGAAATGATTTTCCAATTGTCGATACGTTATATCTACATACTGGGGATAGACTAAAAATGTATCTGGAACTGAAAAAGTTACTTCTTTCTCCATCATACCGAATAGATCGCCAGTTTTGACACGTACGCTTGAAAAAGTGTGCTCTCCTCTAGGGATTGTGTCAATAACATATTGAAACGAAATATTTCGTTTTAATCCTGGAAAGAGTATTACCTTATTCGTCTTTGTTTGTCTACAACTTGTAAATTGTGGTGGCAGTTCATCTTCTACAACTAAATAAAGTAAGGGAAAAGGAAATTTTCTTTTTATTGTAATAGTGCTTAAAAATTGTTCTCCTGCTACATATTCGTTTTGGTTTGTTATTCGTTTTACTTCAGCATCAAGTAAAACGTAGAAGGGGAGTAGTAGTGAATAAAGGCCAATAGGAATCGTACTGTAAAACAAAAACCAACTTACAAATCCTCCTTGAAGCATAGCGTACATAAATGTTAAGACTAGGCATAAAGGGATTAGCAATAACTTGGTAACGTGATATAGTGCTCGTAGTAGTCGTTTCATCAAAGGTTCATCGTCCTTTGAGTCGGCACGGTAGTTCGTGCAACGATTTTGGCGATAACTTTTTCTCCTGTTATTCCTTCAAATTTTGCTTCCATTTTTAGAATAAGTCTGTGAGCTAAAACGTAAGGAGCTAAAAATTTAACATCGTCTGGAATAACATAATTTCTGCCATGGATGAATGCATAAGCCTGTGAAGCTTTCATTAAAGCAATTGAGCCGCGTGGACTTGCACCTAGCTGTATAGAACTATAAGAACGAGTCTGATTAACAAGCTTTACAATGTAATGCTTGATTGCTTTGTCCATGCTTACTTCCCGGACGCTTTGTTGTAAATAAAGTAATTCTTCTATTGTAGTAATAGCTTGTAAACGGGAGAGTGGATTTATTTTTTCCATCCGGTTTAAAATTTCAAATTCTTCTTCTGGTGTAGGATATCCCATTTTTAGCTTCAACAAGAAACGATCGAGCTGAGCTTCTGGTAAAGGGTATGTTCCCTCATATTCGACCGGATTTTGAGTAGCCATTACAAAGAACGGTTTTGGTAACGGTCTTGTAATGCCATCTATTGTGATATTGCCTTCTTCCATACTTTCAAGTAAGGCAGATTGTGTCTTTGGAGATGTACGATTAATTTCATCAGCAAGTACAAAATTCCCCATAATTGGTCCAGGCTTGAACTCAAATTGGAGCTCTTTTGGATTATAAATAGAAACACCTGTTACATCTGACGGCAGTAAATCAGGTGTGAATTGAATTCGCTTGTAATCGGCATCAATTGATTTAGAAAGAGCACGTACTAGCATTGTTTTCCCGACACCGGGAACATCTTCTAATAGTACATGACCTTCAGCTAAGAGGACTGTCAAGGCTAAGATCGTTTCTTTTCGTTTTCCGACCATTAATTTTTCAATATTGTTGATTATTTTTTCTACAATGGGATGTAATGAATCAAGCTGGGTCATCGTAATCCTCCTAATTTTATTATCGTTTTCTAATTCATTTAGTGGAAAATAGAACTTATGTTAAAGAAAAGGAGTTCCTTCATTTTATTGCAGTATGATAGTAATCTAAGAGGTAATTAGTAATGGTATTATATAAGTTCATATTGAGAACTTATATAAATAGGAAGAAACTTACATGTTAAAAAATCATGGTGATATACTTTATAATTTCTATGTCCTCAAAGGAAATCCTACTCTTAATTTCAAAAATATTCAGATTATAAATTCGGATTACATCTAGTATAATTGTTGCCGTAACCAAGGGCAAAACAGTAAATAATGATTTCTAGTTTTATGTATAATAGTATCGTTGAAGAAAAATAAATTCCTTACATACAATAAAACAATAGGATAATCCGTGTCGGAAGGTGACGAATATATAATGCTTGATCTGTCATGTATTCTATTGGAAGGGACTATTTTGTCTGTCGTTATGCTTGTTACGTTGTATTACAATCCACGAATCTGGCTTCATGATTATCCAAAAGATATTCAGCACATTGCAAAAGGTAGAACAAAAAAGGAAACTAGACAATTTTACTACATTACAATATTTATTAAGGAAGAGATAAAAATTTTCGAGTAAAGCGTTCGTTTTAAACAAAAGGCTGTAAAGTGACGGAACACCATACAGCCTTAATGGGGTTCTCGCCACATCGCCACATCGCCATCAAGCTAAGAAAAGCGAATACCCCGAAACAAGAAAATTGGCATCTCCAGGTGAAAATGTACAATTTTTTGTTTTGGGGGCGTTATAAAATTCTTAAGTTGATGGGCATGGGGTTCGACCGAGATACATGTAATTTTGGGTCATAGCCTGTATTTTATTTCCAATACCATATTTTGTTGTAACAAAAAGGTTTGAATTCAATTATGTTACGAATTATTTTTGATACAGTATTTTGTTACAGCTAATTCAATAACTAAGACATCTCATATTTTCAGATGTTCCATTAAAAAAATGTTTTAGGCTATAGAAAAAAGTATTAGACTGTTAAAAAATAGTTGTAGACTGAAAAAGTGTTTTCTGTACATGAAAGCACCTTTTTAGTATGATCACCTAGAAATTAGGAAACTAACTAGATTCTTAAATAATCCCACATTTTCTCAGTGCATAGTCGATTCCGTCTTCACTGGACTTTTTCGTGACGAAATCTGCAACTGCTTTTAATTGTTCATTGCCATTTCCCATAGCAATCCCTAGTCCTACTAATTCCAACATGTCTATATCATTTCCACCATCTCCAAACGCAATAGCTTCTGATTTATCAATTTCAAAATACTGTAAGACTTTTTTTATTGCTAAAGATTTGGATACTTCTTCTTGTAATACATTTAAAATAAAAGGGTGCCATCTGCTAAATGTTAAATGTGGGAACTTGTGAATGTATTTCTTCACCGTTTCATCGGTAGCATACAAACACATCAAATAAACCTCTTGATTATAAATATGTTTATTTATAGTTGGATAATCATTTAATGACAACGTTTCACTCAATGCTGCTAGTATTTTTTTATCTTTTATACCATTCATACTAAAATCTTCTGTAAAGAACGATAGCCCGTTATTTTCAACATATGCAAATTCAACCACTTCACGAATAATGCTTTTATCCATTGGTACTTTATGAAGAACTTCTTGAGTATGCTTCACATAAGCTCCATTCGCTGTGATAAACGTATCTACTCCTAATTTTCTTATTTCATTGCACATGGATAACGGTCTTCCTGTTGCTGCAACTACCCTTAACCCTTTATTTTTCAGTGCTTTTATAGCTTCTTTAGTATTATCTGAAATACGACCATTCTCATGGTGTGTAAGGGTTCCATCAACATCAAAAAATACAATTCTATAATCCATAAGATAGCTCCTTTAATAATTAATAAATAAGTTAGAAGGTAAGTGCCTGAAATTAAAAATAATCAGAAAATTATACATTCTAATAATATAATAAGTATAAATATGTTAATAAGCAACATTTCTAACGAGAGTATAGTTTAATAAATAATTACGCTATACTTATGCTTAAATAAATATATATTATTGGAGATGTTGAAGGATGGGAATTATTAATAAACATATCACTCTCGATGAAATAGAGATAATAAGAAACTCATTAGATAAATTGCATGAATACCATAACAGTAAATCAAAATTTTTTTCTGGTGATTATCCAAGAATTACATTTGAGGAACGTATTGAAGAATATAAAAAAAATTCAAATAATCACCTATAATATGTATCACCCTTTTACTTCTTGTTCAACAATTGCGCCCGGTTGTTGGATAACAAATCTATGTTAAAGTTTAGATGAGATTGTGAAGGATTCTCTTAAACTAACGTGTAGTTTAGTTTAAGAAGGAGTAATACATAGAAGGGGCATTTTGTTACTACAAACGAATTATTTATACATATGCTATACAGTAAAGGAAATGTAGGGAGTGTCTTTATGCCATTAGTAAAAATTTATTTTAAAAAAAGAAATGGAATAGATAAAAAATTGATTGCTTTTACTGTAAGAGAGATACTTAAGGATGTTTTTTAATGAACATATTGATAAGGACAAGCATATATTGTAATAGGACGAGTTCTTCGTGTCCTATTCAATGCTCAGGGTAAACCCCTAATCACATTGAGAGCATCCAATAGCGAGGATGCTCTCTTTTTGTTGGATAAAATTAACATTCAAATTAAAGGATATTTATAAAAATAGGTAGAATCTAATTATATGGTTTATATTTTAATCCAAGGGGTACAAATTCGATGCGACGTGAAAAGGATTTGTTGAAACAATGGAAGGCGGATTTGCAAGCTGTTCAAGAAGAGAAAAGGCTGAAGAAGAAGGCTAAGAAAAAGAATAAGAAATATAGCATTCCTGGTAATACAGCTGGCTTCATGAATGGCAAGAACACCTATCGTAAAGAGAATGGGGTATGGAAGCAATCTAATAGGAAAGGTGTCTAGTAATGGATTTAACACTTAAAAATTTAATGGATGGTTTATTTTAGGTTCTATTATAGGAATGGTTACTCTTAGTCTTCTGTACCTATGGATATCTCCATATTACAATTCAACGGTATATCGTTTTTACTTAAATTTAGTGAATAGAAACCATACTGTGGGAGAAAAAACAGTTATCTAGAAGAGGTAATATTAGCTTCTTATGAATTGTTCTATATGGGGTGCCGTCAGGAAAATGCGGATTTACAACGGTAAGCCCATTTTCAAGGCAATTCCCCCGTTAATATAACTTCCCTGACGTTAGCTGTCAGGGAAGTTATATTATAATAGGCTATATCAATTGTGATTGGAGTGTTATTGGATGCAAACAAAAAAAGTGTATCTTTATGTATTTAATACAATGTCAGACTGGGAATATGGATATTTAATTGCTGAACTAAACTCGGGAAGATATTTCAAAAAAGATTTAGCACCTTTAAAAGTAGTTACAGTAGGAGCTAATAAAGAAATGATTACTACGATGGGAGGACTGAGCATAAAACCAGATATTTCCCTTGATGAATGTACTCTTGAGAGTAAAGATCTTTTAGTTTTACCTGGAGGGAATACTTGGAGAGAAGATATTCATCAACCTATCTTGAAAAAAATTGGCGAAGCTTTAAATCTTGGCACTATTGTTGCTGCAATTTGTGGTGCAACTGAGGCCCTCGCAAATATGGGATGCCTAGATTCTAGAAAGCATACAAGCAATAACTTAGAGTATATTAAAATGGTCTGCCCTAATTATAAAGGGGAAAAATTTTATGAGATGGGACCTGCGGTATCTTGTGAGAATTTGGTTACTGCATCAGGAGTAGCTCCTCTGGAATTTGCGATGGAAGTACTGAAAAAATTAGATGTATTTGCACCAGATACATTACATTCATGGTATAACCTAAATAAGACTCATAAACCTGAATACTTCTTCCAGTTAATGAATTCAATAAATAGATGAGCTAAAAAAATCAACTTAGCAGTTTTATATTAGTTTAAATAATTACCATGCTTTAGACGATATCAAAGCATGTTTTTTGTATATAACTTAAAAATGTCTATGGGGGGGGACCGCCACATCACAATCAAGCTAAGAAAAGCAAATACCCCAAAACGAGAAATTTGGCATCTCCAGGTRAAAATGTACAATTTTTTGTTTTGGGAGCGTTATAAAATTCTTAAGTTGATAGGCATGAGAGGTAAAGTATCGCAACTTTTTATGAACATCGTGACTTTATTTCAAATCCACAGTAATATCTTTAACATGGAGTTATTTTGCCAAAATACAGGATTATATACAAGTAAAGTAAACTATTATAGTGAGAGAGGAATAATTCAGTTTTCCTTTTTAACGGGTACGCATAAGTTATTCATATTCTAGTTTTTTAAATGACTTTATTGTTACTGATTATGAGTAAAATGAGTACAGGTCTTAAAAGAATAAACAACTATTTTGAACACCGTTCGAATTATTTGGACGGTGTTATCAGTGTTTATAAGGGCAAAAGTAAACAACTTTATTATGATAAAATACGAAAAACGATTATTGGTAAATAATGTATCGTCGTGACCTAGTTTTACACGTATCTCGGCTGAACCCCTACATGGAATGTTACAACTTAATATGGAATATTATATTCGTATTAAGTTATTAGGAACATCTAATGTTGTTTCACAACTGAAAGGAAATTGAAAAAAAACTGAAACTTTTCTCATTAAAATTCAATCTTACTTAAAAAATGAAAGGAAATTGAAATTTACCAAAAGAAATTCTTTGTTAAAATAAAAAGCATAAATACAAAAAAGTATTGACAAATGGAGAAAAATGTATTTTTCGAGATATAGTGGGGGAAAAAATGAGATTAGAAAAACAATTAATAAAAAAGATATATTATGAAACATTCCTAATGGAGAATGAAACACATCCACCTCTTCAAGTACTTGGAGGAGCTTATTTAAACGAACAAAAAAATGAGATTTCCGATGGATCTTATATTCGTTTTGCACAAGGTGAATTTTATTATCACCATCAAGATTTTGAAACAGCTATTTTTAAATGGGAGAAAGTCAGTAATGAATTAGCACCATGGGCACAAAAAAATATTGCGGATGCTTACTTCGAACTTAACCAATTATCAGTTGCTGAAAATGTTTATACCTCCATTACTACTGATAACAAAATACTTATGACCGAAATTGTACTGCAATTACTGTCTCTTTACATCGAGCAAAATAATCTTGATTCAGCTTTCGCTGTTATTAAAGAAGCGGTTTCTTTAAATCCCGATTATCCAAACGTCACAACAATTGCACGTTCCTTTTATGAAGAACAGCAAGATTTTGACAGTGCAGTAGAGCTTGCTGTGAATGAGTTAATTCGAACAGAATCTTTTCCATGGTTTGAGGTTCTAAAAGAATATATCGATAAAGGATTTACTAAAAATATTTCACCAGACTATTTTTATAAAGTATTAGTTACATTAAATAATGTAGATCAAGTACAATTTACGCAAATTGTTTCATCACTTTGGCACAGCTATAAAAATGAACAAAATTACTTATTATGGCTTAAAACAATAAATGAATTTTTCTTACATATCGAAATACATTCGTCCGATATATGGGACAAAATTTCTTCTCTTTACGAAGAAACGTACTTTGAATTAATTCAAGGTCAATATATGCTAAGACAATTACACGATATCATTCCAAACTTTTTAGCAAATTGGTTAAAGGTAGCCAATCCGTCTCATGCTGTATTTCCATCTGCAGCAGTATTGGCATGGGATGAGATTTTCCCTTCCAAAATAGATTCAGCAAATATAAAACATGCGGAAAACCTACTGTCATATTCTATTAATCATGTGAATGGCTTAGAGTATAGTTTACATCTTTTTGAATCTATTACACAGTGGGCACAAAAAAATAATTTAGAAATTGGTCATCGATTTAGATGGTTAGTTGGCGAGCTTGCAGATTTAAGAACAAATCGCCTTTTAGTAACTGGAACTTCAGGAAACGGAAAAGCTTCATTTATTAACTCTATACTAGGAGAAAATATATTAGAAAACTCAATCTCAAATGTAGTTGTCTTTAAAAATGATGCTCATACAGAAATTAACGATATAACAGATTCAGCAATTACAACAACTGAGAATTTCTCTGATTTCCATAACATGATGTCTCTACACCGCCAAACATATAGAGATAGAGCATGTGTTGAATTTAAATTACCATGCAGATTTTTAAGTAAAAATAAACTTGCATTCGTTGTTACACCTAGCTTTAATAGGAACAACGACACTAGAGATGAGACATTCGAATATTTAAATTCTGTAGACGAATTATTATTCGTATTGAATGCGGATTCACCTTTTACTGACAAAGAACGTGACATTCTATTAAGTATTCAAGAACATACACCAAATCTACAAATTCATTTCTTATTAAATAAAATCGATAACATTTACAGTGAAGCAGAAGCAAAAAGAGTTATACATGATACGCAAGCGAGAATAAACGCATATTTCCCGCATGCGAGAATTTTCCCTTACTCTTCGTTATATACAAATAGTCAACAACTAAACGATTTAACTGAGTTTATTCATTTTAACTTTAACCATAAAAATATCGATGCAGAACGTACTGAAAAGCTATTGTTTTTCATTCGAAAAACAATTACATATCTTTTGGATAAACGCGTCGAGATGGAAAACAACCTAGTGGATTCTATTAATTGGAATGAAGATATGTTAGTTAAACTAAATGGTTTTATTAATAACCTTACAGCTTTTGAGAAGGAAAAAATTCATTTAATTACAGAATCATATCGTACAATGAAAAACGAAATTACCAATGATCTTACAGAGCATATTCCGAAACTATTGCAGAGTTGTTCTGATTTAATTAGTGAAGAAAGCGATTTTGGACACATTGATATTGAACTAAATACAGCGATGAACGAAAGAGTTCAAAAATATCTAGAACAAACTGTGTTACCTAATCTTGCTCGCTCTATGCAAAATTGGATTGCAACTTCTAATAACGAGTTCCTTCAAAGTCAATCGTACTTAGAAGAAATCAGTGAAGGACTTAATTCTTTATGTGGAGAAAATCGAATACGGTTAGAATGTGACTTTAAAGTGCTTGATGACTGGCGCAGAGATACTGATAGAATGACAACTAGAATACAAATGGAAGAAGTAAATATCTTACGCCGATTTACACCAGCACAATTTTTACTGAAAAGTGCCGGTAAATTATTTGGAGTTCTTCCTAAAAATAAAGCTATGCTATATAACAAATACAAACAGTATTTAGAAAATGAAGATTATACCGATGTAACGGCTTCTATTATGAACAAATTTTTCTTGCAATTTGAGCTATTTGAAAACGCACTAGAGCGGGATATTCATATGTTCTTTAGAAATCCATTTGGCGCGTTGAAACAAGCTGTAGCAAACACTCATTTAGAAATACAAGAAAAACAAGATACACTGCATAAAATGAAATCAAATCCTGAAGTTTATCATGATTCTATAACGCTCTTTGAATTGAGATTACGTCAATGTGAAGTAATCTTAAATATAGGTGAGGATAATTCCTATACAGATTTAACTTTAGAAACAAACATAGAGTAAACAAAAAATAACTCCAAAATCAACTTTTAATATATATTTTGGAGTTACTTTACGTTTACGTAGAGAAAATGCACAAAAAAATCATCAGACGTTGACCTGATGATTTTTTTCTTATGAAGCGGCCTCCACCTTGTTAAGGTTTGTTTGTGTTAGAACGGATGTTCTGAGTGCATTTTCATGTCTTTTGTAGGAAATTAAAGTATTCTAGAGAATACTTTAATGTTGGGGAGTAAGACGAAATTTCAATTTGAGGAGAATTTTATATGATAAGGGAATGTAAGTTTGAAGATTTAGAGCAGCTTATAAAAATGAGTAGTATGGAAGTAATAGATCATGATTTGAATAATATGATGAAAATTTTTAGGGACTCTAAAAATTTTTTAGTGTGGGATGAATTAGGAGTAAAAGGCTTTGCTTATGTGATTATAAGAAATGAAGAGAAAAGAGAGTGGGATATTCAAGTTTATGTAGATCCAAGAGAAAGAAGAAAAGGAATCGGTACGTTACTTCATCAAGAAATTTATAAGATTGTAGAAAGTGAAAATCCGAGTATTTTAGTAACCGGAGTGAGGGTAGATAAAGAAAATCCAGCTGCTTTTTACGAAAGGTACGGGTATAAAAAGTGGTTTGGATCACCAAGTATGTGTTATACGGGAGGAGTTCAACCAGAGGTAGATATTGAATTCATTCCCTATGAAGATAAGTTTTACGAACAATATGCCGAGTGTAGGACAGAATGTTTTTATGAAATAGCTGTGAAAAATGATTTTAAGCCCTATGTAATCCCGCTAAATGAAAAAGACAAAAAGACGTTATCTAACAAGCCGATATATGTAACGTTACATAATGACCAACTTGTAGGAGCAGTTACTGTTGAAGATGGATATTTAGATCATATTATGGTTTCACCGGCATATCAGGGGAAGGGATATGGCAAAAAAATTACGCAGTTTGGGATAAATAAAGCATTAAGTAAAGGGGCTACTTCTATTCAACTTTGTTATATAGAAGGGAATAGTAAGGCAGAGAATCTGTATAAATTGTTAGGGTTTGAAACTTTTCAAATTATGCATGTGTATAGGGAATTCATGGATTAATAATGTTTTAGATAGCAAATGTCTACCAAATAGAAAAATGAAGTGCACCCCAATAGTTAGAGTGAGTTTAACAATTGAGATGCACTTCATTTTGCATAGGTGGGGGTTATTTGGCTTATCTTGATAGTCAATGGCAGTAAGTCCTAACACTTTCCTTGCGACGGTTAAACATAGATATGCATTTATTTGTAGTCTACTTGACCTTAATTTTTTTGTCTAGTTCAGTGTAGCCTATCTATTTGTTTTGTATTTATTTGGTAAATTAGTGTTGTATACTTAATTAAAAAAAGTGGGGCGTGTATATGGAATATGTATTAGAAACATCTCATCTTACAAAAATTTATGATTCCAAAACAGTAGTCGACAACATATCATTACATATTAAAAAAGGTGAAATATATGGTCTGTTAGGAGAAAATGGTGCAGGGAAAACCACAACGATAAGGATGATAATGGGGTTATTAAAACCAACTAAAGGTAATATATACCTTTTTGGAAAAGAATTCGATTTCAATAATCGGGAGGTTCTTAAAAAAATTGGTGTTATCATAGAATATCCAGGTTTTTATGGTAATTTAAATGCAATTGATAACTTGCGTATTAGTAGTAATTATATGGATATACATGAATCGAAAGCAATTGAACGAGTTTTAGATATTGTTAATTTACAACATGCTAGAGATAAAAAAGTAAAAAACTATTCTTTAGGTATGAAGCAACGTTTGGGTATTGCTCGTTCTTTACTACATAATCCTGACTTATTATTATTGGATGAACCAACAAATGGATTAGACCCAGCTGGAATTAGAGAAATACGCAAATTACTTATTCATTTGGCTGCAGAACATCAAAAGACAATATTAATATCTAGCCATATTCTTAGTGAAGTACAGCAGTTAGCAAATAGAATTGGAATCATTCATGAAGGTAAATTACTAAAGGAAAGTAGTATGCGAGAATTAGAGGGGAATTTCAAAAAACATTTGAGTCTAAAGGTTGATAAGATCGATGAAAGTATTAATATTCTTAAAGGTATGATAAATAAATTAGATTATCAACTAACTCCTGAACGCATTTTGATAAATAACCACGTAGAAAATACAGCACACTTAAATACAGCATTAGTCAATTCTGGGATTGGTGTTTTTGAAATTGTAACACTAAAACAATCACTGGAAGATTATTATATGAATATAACAGGTGGTGAAAAATGATGCAAGCTGTACTAAAATCAGAACTGATTAAACTCAAAGGTTCCAAACTATTATATTTGACTACTTCACTACAATTGATCACCGTATTACTTGTATTTTTTATATACGCTTCAAACCCTAAATATTCTATAGCTCAAACTGGGTGGGATGAATATTATCAAACAATCTATATATTCTTTAACCTTATGACTGGTACTGCTACTTTCTATATTGTAACTGGATATATATTTTCTAGAGAATACCAAGAAGGCACCAATCTCATTTTATTTACAAGTCCTATTTCTAAGTTGAAATTTTATTTTGGTAAATTATTAATTATATTTAGTTTTATTGTATTTACAATGCTTATAATACTTGTTCTACCTTTCTGTTTAGGTATGTTAATTACAGATTTACCTTTTACATTTAAATTATTCATGAGGCAACTTAAAGTAGTATCATTAATGGCAATCATGCATTTTTGTTTAATACCAATAGCTTCTTTGATCGCTATAAAATGGAAGAGTTTTCTTTATGTAGTAACATTGATGTGTTTAGTTTTATTTTTCAACATTATGTTAGTAAATTCACCCGGAAATTTTTTGTATCCTTGGATAGTACCACTTATATTTAGCCCTCATGAAGGTATGGGACGAACATTCATTAGCTATCCAATTGGAACTTGCAGTATTCTCTTTATTTTGATATTAGGTCTCACTTTGTCAATCTATGAATATAGAAAAATTAGATAATAAGCCTCTGATACAAGAACTTCATGCTGAAAGAAGACTTGATATTTATGTTAATATCGATTATTGAACTACCCCCACCTACCTCTACAAGAGCTTTGAGGTGGGGGATTCTCGGTTAAAATGATAAATGAATTTATTCGTTTACGAAGTTCGAATATAACTAAATGTAAAAATATGAAAATAAATTCCTTCATTATATTGACAATGGAAACAAATTACAATAAAATTTGATTGATTAATCAATCATTTATTATGAAAGGAGTATCTGAATGGAACCTAGACTTACTAATGATGAAAAAAAGAAAAGAAAAAGATCTACTATCCTAAACGCCGCAATTAAATTATATAGTGAGAATGGTTTTGCAGAGACAAAAGTTGCCGAAATAGCAAAAGAAGCAGGAGTTAGCTTTGGTACCGTATTTACGTATTTTGATTCAAAAGAAGCACTATATGAATCAGCGATTTTGGAGCCATTGGAGGAAATCAAACCATATTTTATTGAGATAGAAGAACACTTTAAAGGTGAGCCTCTTGAAGTTGTGAAGGAAATGATAGATTGCCATGTACAACTCTTTTCAATGAAAAGTGAATACCTACGCCTAATTCAGCAGGTTCTTGCGAGACCTGATCGATTTCCAAAGCTTTTTAAAGAACTAAACGATTTCGTAAATGTATTTATAGACTGTATTCATCCGGTTATTGAAGCAGGGCAAAGGCTGGGTTACTTTTATGAAGAATCACCTTCATTAGTTGCTGGGTCGTACTTATCCATCTTAAACGGAATGCGTTTAACGTTTATTGATGAATATACAAACTTGATGTGGAAGGATATAACGATACAAGCCCTGAGATTATTTGGACCTATCTCTAATAAATAAGGAGTGATTTATATGAAATTGAGAGATATACATCCCAACATCAAACTTCGCCTGGCCATGCAATTTCTAGGCAGCCTTATTTCCATGGCTGTTATACCTTTTCTGGCAATCTATTTTGCTCAGAAAATCGGAGCTACTGAAACGGGTATTATTCTTATAATAATTGTGATTAGTGGGATCATTGGAGGTTTTATCGGGGGGCATGTCTCAGACAAAATAGGTCGGAGAAAAATAATGATTTATTCTGAGCTTGGTATATTGCTTTCGTATCTGTTTATAGCACTTTGTAATTCCCCTTGGTTTAACCTTCCTTATATTTCCGCAGCATTCTTTATCATCAATATGTTTTGTGGAGGAATGTTTCAGCCAGCAGCACAAGCTATGATCATTGATGTTACTAATTCTGAATCGAGAAAGCTCGTATTTACAATTAGCTACTGGTTGGGTAATTTATCAACTGCTATTGGAGGAATCATTGGAGCATTTCTTTTTAAAAACCACTTGTTCGAGTTATTTATTGGGATTTCACTAATCTCTTTGTTATCTGTATTCATGACCGTATTCTTCATCACAGAAACCTATACACCTGAACCTTCATCTACGTCTTCTAATTATAAGAAAAAATTTTCATCAATAGAGATGTTTCAAACCTATTCGACCGTTTTAAAAGATAAGCTGTTTATGTTTTATATTTTCGGAGCGATCTTGATCTTTTCCTTGGAACAGTCTTTAACAAACTATATTGGGATTCGTCTTGAAAAAGATATACCCCATCATTCAGCTTCATTGTTTGGAATAGATTTCATGCTTGATGGCACAAAGATGCTGGGTTTTCTCCGAACGGAGAATACAATTCTTGTAGTTCTCCTATCAAGTGTYGTATTATTCTTATTTAAAAAGTGGAGTGATCGCTGGACTCTAGTTACAGGGATGTTGATCTTTTCTATATGCTTTAGTGTTTTTGCTTTTACAAATAGCGTGTTGTTTCTTTTTATTGCCATGTTTATTGGAACCATTGGTGAACTGATGTATGTTCCTATTAAACAGGCGATGATAGGGGAACTCGCACCACCTAACGCTCGTAGCACCTATATGGCTTTTAATAGCTTGACTTTCTACGGAGCAATGATTGTATCTTCGTTGTTGATCATCGTTGGAGAGTGGATTCGTCCCATATATATGGGGGGATTGCTTCTTATTCTAGGATTAACTGGTACATTTTTGTACTACATAATAACAAAAACGCTAGACTCTAAAGTTAGTGAAAAGAATGAAAGAAAAGTACCTGTTTCTTATTAAAGGGTTGTTTTTCCACTAATGCATGAAAAGAAACTAACTGGAAAACGATCTTCCTCAATCGGAGCATTTAATGGAGCATGTTTGTTGAACTAACGAAACATCATAAGGAAAATTATAGAATTTACAAAGGCAATAGGTACATAAAAAGAGAACATATTTATTAATGTTATTTAAGTTACTGAAAGGAGAAAATAGAATGAAAGATAAATTATTGAGGGTTGGAACTATTTATATTCCTGTTACCAATGTAGAACCTTCTTCAAAATGGTATGTAAACAAACTAGGTGCAGAGTTAAGCTATAAAGACGAAGACAAGGCTATTCTTAACTTTGCAAACCAAAGTTTTTTCCTGGTTAAATCCCAAGAAAATCAAAGCTTAAATTTTCACGATTTTTGCGGTGAAGAGCGCTTCTCTTTAACATTTGAAGTTAATGGTTTAAATGCACTTGAATCAATCCATAGTGATTTTATTAAAAAAGAAATAAAAGTTGGAGAGATTGAAAACAGAGGACATACTGGAAAGAATTTTGTTTTTTATGATTTAGATGGTAATAAATTTGATGTTTGGAGTGAATTAAGTTCCATCTTCAGAGAAAAATACCTAACATTGCAATAAGAGATTTTAATTATTCAATAAACAGTAGATTTACAGAATCAGTCTGGCCAAAATTAAAAAGAGTTCATCCACCAAGTGTTTGAACTTATAGCATAAAATACGATCTCGCTAGAAATATATGCGCTATATTCTCTTTTAGTTTATCCTTGCACCAGAACCTTTATATGTACTATAAGGTAATACAGTAAGAAATACATATCAATTTGCTTAGTGATGATGAATAAGGTGTAAATTTGAATACAATATATAGATGAATAATATATAAAGGAGCTCAACTCTCAATGGCAAGAAAATTATTAACACAAAGGTTTCCTCTTTTAATTCCTATTAGAATCAGACAACGTAGGCTGTTTAAAAAAATAAGCGATCGTCTTGAAGGTCATAAATTTTCAAAAACATTTGAGCAAAATCCATTACCTTACAGAATTTATAAACATAAATCTTTGCTTATTAGAAAGTTAGGTGATACGGATATACAGCTACAATATAACAAAATCACCAATCTAAAGCTAGCCGTCTGCAAAATAAACCAGGTTGTAATTAAACCGGGAGAAACATTTTCATTTTGGCATCTTGTTGGTAATTCCAGTGAAAAGGCTGGATATAAAGAAGGAATTATTCTAATGAATGGCGAAGCGATAAAGGGAATAGGCGGTGGTCTCTGTCAGTTAGGGAATCTTCTCTACTGGATGTTTCTTCATTCAGAGTTGGAAACAGTAGAAAGATATCGTCATAGTTTCGATCCATTCCCTGACTATGGACGTGTGATTCCATTTGGAACAGGCGCCACTTTGATGAATGGTATTATTGATCTCAAATTGAGAAACAATTCAAATATTTCCTATCAAGTCAATCTACATCTTGACGAAGAATACATCTATGGTGAAATTAGGGCATCCCAGTATCCTCCATATACGTATTCTATCGTTGAAGAAGATCATCGTTTTGCAAAAAAAGTAGATGGTCAAGTATACAGACAAAATAAAGTTTATAAAAAAATAGTTGATCGTGTCACAGGTAACTTAGTTGACAAAGAACTAGTCATGGAAAATGATTGCTTAGTAAAATATGAAGTAGATGATGAGAAAATTGTGGGTTCTTTATAGACAAGGATCTTCACTCATCTAAAGATATTTGAAAAAACTGCGTAGATAATTTTAAAATAAAATCTTTCAAGGCAAAAAAATATGGTTGAAGTGGATTTTTTTGATTTATTATAAAATGCTGGATTGTGGGTTTTAATCAAGCCTTATTTCAAAGTAACATTTAAGAATGTACGGATGGGGATAGACTCTTTGTTTTATTTTCAACATACATATCATAATTGACAATAAAGCAATCGTATGTTCTATATAGTAAATTATGTTCCTCACTGTATTTACATAGTTCTGTAATAAATTCTTTTTTATCTCTAGATGCTTTAATCGATGTTAACATACCTGAAAACAGTTTCTTGGTTGCTGCTGGTTTTACCGGGATTTTAGTATACAAATATAAGAAATCACTCAGATCCTTTAAAGTTCCGAATTCTTCAAAACTCTGTTGGAAAATTGGTTTTTCGTTAAAATCAAATAATCGTGTTAGATATACATATGTCTTCTCTGGTTTATCAGGAAAATTCTCCAGGTGTAGTCCTAATTCTTTTGCTGCTTCAAATAATGTAACACGTTCCGGAACGTGTTTGTATACCGTAACAGTTGCGTAGACAGGGGAATTAATAACTTTAGCAAATAGGACCCTATTATTTCCATTTATTACATAAAAATGACCTTTATACTCTGTTAAAAAGATGCTATCTCGCTCGTACCCACTGCGCCCCTTTAATTTAGCACGTATAGCTGGAGGACTTTGTAGGTATTTTTTGTAATACTCAGGGTTCTTTAGGTATTCTTTCCATTCATCAAAATGTTTCGTTTTTTCAAACGCATCTAATACGCTAAAGTCTTCATAACTACCGTGAAATATACTTGTAATTTTTGTGCAGTCTACTAC
>NZ_JBFTMC010000082.1:0-20129 GCF_056396765.1 Bacillus sp. 05T22 | reverse complement strand
TCTCTGTTACCTCAAACAGAAACATTTCAGCACTTCGAGCAAGTAGAGAATTTCTTATCATCATATAAACACATTTATATGAAACCTGTGCATGGTAGTTTTGGACGAAATATTTATCAAATTTTTTATTCCACTTCAGAAAACAGTTATTATTGTCGTTACCGCGAGGCAGGGCAGAATAAATTACGAAAGTATCACTCTTTAGAAACACTTATCAATCATGTTATGCAAGGCCATGATTTAAAAACATTTATTGTTCAACAAGGAATTGTATTATTACGTATAGGTGGGCAGCCAGTAGACTTTCGTATTCATACAAATAAAAATCGTTTTGGGAGTTGGAGAGTCAGTGCCATCGTTGCAAAAATCGCCGGGAAAGGCAGTATGACAACTCATATAGATAGCGGCGGAGAAGTAAAACTACTCCAAGATATTTTTTCTGATGCAACGGAGCGTGTTCGAATCACGAATAAATTGACAGATGCAGCCTTGCGACTAAGTTCTATTTTAGATCAGCAAACGGAAGGAAATATTGGAGAAATTGGTTTTGATTTAGGTTTAGATAAAGATGAGAAGATTTGGCTATTTGAAGCCAATTCCAAACCTGGAAGAACTATATTTCAATCCGAAACATTACAAGAATATAGTGAACTGACGAGACAGCTATTTTACGAGTACGCCATGCATTTAACAGAACATCATCTTTCTCGTCCGAAAAGGCTATTACCAGAAGATAAAACTTCCACCCTATAATAGGTGGAAGTTTTTTTATTACACCAGTTTCACCGTTAATTCAGTTTGTGTACCACACGTCCCGCAATAGAAAACATGAACACAATATTGTTGAGAATTCTCCCCTGTTAAACTGTCTACCTCTATTAATAAATCTTGATCCATATATGCGCTATAAGCATCTGTATAATCTACAACTTTTCCATAATCTTGGAGTACATTCAGGCAACTTTGACAAGAATATACTTGAGCTTCCAGTGCATTGCAAAGTGGACATATTCCCATTTATAACTCCTCCAATCATAGAGGTTTCATATTTACGATTAGTGTGACCTTCTTTTAGAAAAATACAAATTAAAAAAACGAAATAAAATCCTTCTTTTTAGGTGAGAGAGCATCCGGCCATGCATAGAAGCGTTCAGATCCTTTTCCTGCCCMATGCCAAGTGAAAACACAGAGAGAAAAAGAGTGCAGGTCACCTTTAGTTATCCATAGCTGTAACTTATATGCTGAAAAATCAAAATCGGTATATATTTTTACAAAATTTACAAATTATTAACTCGCATATCTTTCTACGTAACATCCATACTATGAGTACATTCACTTCAAACGATGGATTAGCGCCAAACGAGGCGATAATCTGGTTCAACTCCAGCTAATCCAACCAAAAAAATTTCTATACTTTAAGGAGGATATATTCCTATGGCAAACCAAAACAATCCATTAGTAGTACCAGGTGCAACAGCTGCAATCGATCAAATGAAATATGAAATCGCTCAAGAATTTGGTGTACAATTAGGAGCAGATTCTACAGCTCGTGCAAACGGTTCTGTTGGTGGCGAAATTACAAAACGTTTAGTAGCAATGGCTGAGCAAAGCCTTGGCGGATACCAAAAATAAATATATATGGCAAAAAAGGTCTCAAGCATTCGCTTGAGACCTTTCTTTCTACCCTAGCATTTGTAAAAATCGCTTCGTTCGTTCTTCTTTCGGATTTGTAAATACCTCTTCTGGCGTACCTTCTTCCACAACAACGCCACCATCCATAAAGATAACACGATTCGCAATTTGATGAGCAAAGCGCATTTCGTGCGTTACAATCACCATCGTCATTCCTTCTTGTGCAAGTTCCTTCATTACCTTTAGGACCTCTTGTACAAGTTCTGGGTCTAACGCTGATGTTGGTTCATCAAATAATAAAACTTCTGGTTCCATCGCAAGCGCACGAGCAATTCCAACGCGTTGTTGCTGGCCACCAGATAGTTGGAATGGATATAACTCCATTTTGTCACCAAGTCCAACCTTCTCAAGGAAATATGTCGCTTTTTTCTTCGCTTCTTCTTTCCCTACTTTTTTCACTGTAACAAGCCCTTCCATTACATTTTGGATTGCTGTTAAATGAGGAAATAAATTATGATGCTGGAACACCATACCTGTTTGTGTACGAAGATTTACAATATCTTTCTTCGTTACTTTTTTAGAGAAATCCAGCTCTTTGTCACCAATGCGAACAATACCTGCATTTGGTGTTTCTAATACATTCAGGCAACGTAAAAATGTTGTCTTACCAGATCCAGATGGCCCAATAATGACAACAACTTCACCTTTCTCCACTGATAAATCAATATGCTTTAGTACCGTGTTATCACCGAAACTCTTTTGTAAATGTTGAATTGAAATCATAAAAACAAAAACTCCTTTTATAAAAGGATTATTATTTAAGCGTATAACGCTCTGAACGTTTTTCTAATATTTGTTGCACGATAGATAATAAGAAACAAATCGCCCAATAAATAAGACCTGCTTCAAAATAAACAATTAAAAATTCATAGTTCATTGCTGCAATTTCCTGTGCTTTTCGAAACAGCTCTGTTACTAAAATTAATGATGCTAATGAAGTATCCTTCACTAAGCTAATAAACGTATTCGAAAGCGGTGGAATCGATACACGTGTCGCTTGTGGTAAAATAATGCGTTTTAGCGCCTGTGGATATGTCATCCCAATTGTATATGCTGCTTCCCATTGCCCTTTTGGAATAGACAAAATAGAAGCACGAATAATTTCAGATGCATATGCACCAACATTTAATGAAAAACCAATAATAGCTGCTGGATATGGATCAATCTCAATGTTAAGAGTTGGAAGTCCATAGAAAATAATAAACAATTGTACAAGAAGTGGTGTTCCGCGAATAATAGATACATAGATACGAGCAATCCATTGTAGTAGGCGGCTACTTGAAATACGTGCTAAAGCAGTAAATATCGCCAATATAATACCGATCACAAATGTGATAATCGTTAATGGGATTGTCGTGAAAAGGGCACCCTCTAGCATAGGCATGAAGGATGCTTGCATAATATCTACCCATGTAGATAATCGATCTGTAATCAATGCATTACTTAGATACATTTTCACCGAACCATTTTTTCGTTATTTTGTCATACGTACCATCTTTTTTCATATCTTCTAACGCTTTATCTACTTCTTGTACAAGCTTATCGCTACCTTTACGGAATAAGAACCCACTTTGTGACGCTTCTTTTTCTGTTGCTGCAATTTTAATGTTTGCATCTTTTTTCGTTTGTAAATAGTTTAACACTGATAATTTATCATTGATTGTGAAATCAACGCGACCTGTATTAAGTAGTTCTACTGCTTGACTAAAGCCTTCTACCCCTTGAATCTTCGCACCATTTTTCTTTGCAAGATCCGCATAGTTACTTGTTAAAGACTGTGCTGCTGTTAATCCTTTTACATCTGTAAATGAAGCAGGTTTATCTTTATCCTTTGCAACGACAAGTGCTGCTGAAGAAGAAATATACGGTTTAGAGAAATCATACTTCTTTTGACGATCTTCACGAATTCCGACTTCATTCGCAACCATATCGAAACGTTTTGCATCAAGCCCTGCAAGCAAGCTATCCCATTGTGTTTCTTTAAATACTGGTTTCACACCGAGACGTTTTGCAACTTCTTCTGTTAACTCAACGTCAAATCCAGTTAATTTTCCACTTCCATCATGGAATGTAAACGGTGGGTATGTACCTTCTGTACCAACAACGAATTCACCGCTTTTTTTAATTTGTTGCAATGCATCTTGACTAGTAGCTGTATCTTTTTTCTCTTCTTTGCCACAGCCCGCCACAATACCGACTGCTAGTGTAGCTACTGCAAGCACTGAAAATAATTTCTTCATGATATTAGTCCTCCAAGTATTCTGATAGGAATTTAAAAACTATATTGATTGTATGCAATCTTGAACAATTTTTCAATGAAAATGTTCGTCATTAGTGTATCCTTTTTTTTCATAATCAAACAACATGATATAAAATCGACACATACAAAAAATAAGTAACGTTTTTAAATATAGCACTTCTAAGAAAAAAGGTAAAACAATACTTACTTTAAAACAAAAAACCTTTCTTTTTGGTTAGGAGAGAGCTTCCGCCCATGCATAAAGTGAAACTTTAATCAGTGGGGGTTTTTCTTCATCCCCCACTGATTATTAGTTGAACGAATCGGGCTTTTACGGGCAGTTTATCTCCCACCTAACTTCTTTGCTTTCGCCGAATTTTGAGGTGGGAGTATTACTGCCCGTTAATGCGGGATAAATGCGAGCAGGGCCTTTTTTTGCCCATGCCGTGTGAAAACAAAAGGAGAAAATGAGTGAAAATCTGCTTTTGTTTTCGTAGCACCGACTTATTTGTTGAAAAATCAATATGGATTTATATATACAAAAAAGAACTTGCTACCATAGCAAGTTCCTTTAAGAGTCTAATACACAATACCCGATCATTCCGCACAGTAATAAAAAGAAAGCAATGTTAAATGTAACTGATAATTCTTCCATCTTTATCTCCCCCTTGCTTCCAACATATCACATGGATAAGGAAAGGGATGGGCGCATTTGTAAACATTGCTTTAAAGTTTTCTGAACATTTCGTGAAAGTTACGCACTTTGACTTCCTTCTATTTGCGTTTTATACATTTCATAATAACGACCCTTTTTCTGCATTAATTCTTCATGTGACCCTTTTTCAAGAATCGTGCCCCGATCGAGCACAATGATTTGATCTGCACTCTTAATTGTGGAAAGACGATGTGCAATGATAAATGTTGTTCTTCCTTTCTTTACAACTTCTAGTGCCCCCTGAATCATCGCCTCAGTCTCTGTATCAATACTTGAGGTCGCTTCATCTAACACTAAAATAGCAGGATCAAATGCTAACGCACGCGCGAAAGATATAAGTTGGCGCTCCCCAGTCGATAGGGTACTTCCTTTTTCCGTAATTTCTTCTTCTATATTGTTAGCAAATCGCTCTGCCCCTACATCGTGTAGTGCTTTTACAATTCGAGCCTTTGAAATCCTTGGATGTTCTAAGCTTACATTCGATGCAACTGTACCACTAAATAGAAATGGATCTTGCAGTACAATCCCCATATGCTCACGGAGTGCCTGCTTTGGTATCTCTTTCACGTCACGCCCATCAATTGTCAGTTTTCCTTTTTGAAACTGATAAAATTGGAAGAGTACATTCATAATGGAACTTTTCCCCGATCCCGTATGACCAACAAGGGCCACCGTCTCTCCTTTTTTTGCCTCGAAAGAAATATGTTTCAACACTTCATCTTTCCCATTATAAGAAAATGAAACATCATCAAATCGAACATTTCCATTAAGACGTGGTATACGTTCCTCTTCCACTACTTCGCCCTTTTCATCCAGCAGTTCAAATACACGTTCCGATGCAACGCGCGCTTGCTCTAAATTCGCAAGCTGGTTTACCATATTTGTAATTGGTGAGAAGAGCCTTGTTAAATAATCGACAAATGCATACAGTATCCCTAAAGAGATAATCCCAGTAGCGCTCAAAGAGGCTCCGCCAAAATACCAAATAACCGCCGTAAAAGCAATGTTGCGTAAGACACCTACTAAATTATGCGATGTCGCTGCATTTAAATTTAAAATTTTATTTTGGTACTTAAAGTAATCTTCATTTAATTCTTCAAATTCTTTCTTTGTTGCACGTTCTTGACGAAATGCCTGGATGATAGGCATTCCTTGGATGGATTCATTCACTGTTCCATTAATATCTGATAACCGAGAGCGCATCTTATGATTGTACACAGAGGCATATTTTCTATATACAACAGCCCAAACAATTAAAATTGGTACGATAATTAAACATAACAGCGCTAATTTCATATCAAGTAAAAATAAAGCAATAAAGATTCCAATAATATAAATAAAACTAGAAACAAATGTCGCTAAAACTGTTACATATAACTCCCGAATGGCCTCCGTATCATTCGTTACACGCGATACAATTTTCCCTGCTGGTAAATGGTCGAAATAACGAATCGGCAATGTTTGAATATGAGAAAAGACATCTTCACGCATAATTTGAATGATTTTATTAGATGCTTTCTGTAAGAAAAACTGTTTACCATACGCAAATAAAGATACAACTAGCAATAGTGCAAAATATCCTCCGCCAAGCAAAAGTAATCGTTTCATCTCAGGTTCATAAAACGAATACACTTCTTTGGTTGTTAACATTTTCGCTTTATACACTTGCGTTGCTTTTCCACTTTGAACTGTAATAATATCTCCCTTTACAGAACGTGTTCCCTCTGCTGCAACCTTATTAGGTACAAAATAATAAGTGAAACCAACTTGTATAATACGAACTTCTTTTCCTTTTTGTTCACCTTGTTCAAAGCGGTCGCTTCGCTTATACCAAGCTCCGTTATAAAGTACGGCATCGTCCCCTTGCACTGTTTCATGCCATGGTTTCTCAATACCGACAATATGATCATCAATCATTGTCTTTGCTACAAATGGGCCTGCAAGCTCTGCAATAACGAAAATAAATAACATTGCCAGTGCCACAAAAATGGTTCCCTTTACTTTCATAGCGTATTGAAATAACCGTTTTCCAACACTCATATTTTTACCTCACCCTCTACGTTTTCGCCCTGCTGTCTTTCAAACTGCTCCGCATACCAGTCACCATTCAAAACGAGCCTATCATGTGTTCCCTCTTCGATAATTTCACCATTATCCATAACGAGAATCCAATCAGCATGCTGCACAGCTGACAGGCGGTGCGTTGTTATAATTGTTGTTTTTCCGCTTCTTTCTCTTCGTATATTTTCAATAATTGCTGCTTCCGTCCTGGCATCCACAGCTGATAATGAATCATCTAAAATTAAAATTTCTGGATTTTGAATAACTGCTCGTGCAATCGAAATTCGCTGTTTTTGCCCACCAGATAAAGAAACACCTTTCTCTCCAACAAGCGTCTCTAATCCTTCTGAAAGGAACTCCAAATCTTTTTTGAATGCTGCGATTTCAATAGCCTTTTCAAGTTCCTCCTGACTTGCTTCCCTGTTTCCAAATAAAATATTTTCACGTGCTGTTTTTGAAAATAGAATATGCTCTTGTGGTACATACCCAATCCAGCTTCGTACGTTTTCAGTCGAAATTTCACCTAGCGTAACGTCTGACACTGTAATATCCCCTTCTCCAAGTGGATACTGGCGAAGAAGCTGACGAACAAGAGTCGTTTTACCACTTCCTGTTTTCCCAACAATGCCAAGCGTTTCTCCTTGTTTTAATGAAAAAGAAACATTTTTCAAATTCAGCTCAGGTGAAGCCGGGTACGAAAAGGAAACTTTATCAAAGTCGATATACTCTGGTTCGTGTACACGCGTCGGTTTTTTCACGTTCTTCACGTCAGGCTCATACGCCAACGTTTCATTGACACGATCTAACGAAGCATTTCCGCGCTGCATGACATTTATTAATTCACCAATCGCAAACATTGGCCAAATCATCATCCCAAGGTAGACGTTAAAAGAAACAAGTTCGCCAAGCGTAACCTTCGATTGGAAAACTAAAAACGCTCCATATACAAGACCAATCAAATAACTAAGACCAACTAGCATCTTCACCGTCGGCTGAAACAGTGCATCAATTCTTGCTACTTTCATATTTTTTTCATATACATCTGTTCCTAGTTGATGAAATCTTTGCTCATCAGCTTTTTCCTGTACATATGCACGGATAACACGCACGCCTGCAATCGATTCAAGTACTTTATCATTCATATCTCCAAAAGCATCTTGAGCAATCGTAAAGCGTTCATGTAACTTCTTCCCATATATATTCATCGCATATGCCATAATCGGCAAGGGCAGAAGTGCCGCAATTGTAAGTTGCCAACTGATTGAAAATCCCATCATAAAAACAATTGTGAGCATATATAAACTAGAATCAACAAGTGTCAAAATCCCAAAACCAGCAGTCATAGCAATCGCCTTTAAATCATTTGTCGCTCTCGCCATTAAATCACCAGTACGATTTTTGTGATAAAAGGTCGGCGTCATTTTCAACAAGTGCCCCATAAATTTTGAACGCATCGTTTTTTCAAGCACGAATGCACCGCCAAATAATTGGTGCTGCCATACGTAGGTGAGTACATACCCACCAACTGCCGCTCCAAATAAAATCCAAACATACTGTATAATCACTTCGTTTGTTAAAGAACCTACTTTTATATGATCAATTGTTAACCCAATTACTTTCGGAGGAATTACCTCTATTACATTTACAATTAGAAGCACTCCAATCGCGATGCTATACCTCTTCCAATGTTCTTTAAAAAACCATGTTAACTTTTGTAATACTGAAAACAATGAAATCTCTCCCTTCTCGATCTTGTTTCAGTCTATTTCTGTTATCCACTATCAAAAGCCCCTGCTTTTACACCGTACCAATTGTACTGATTCACCATATCTTCTCACCTTCCGTATTTTTTCTACCCCGCTATTTGCGGGCAGTAAAATCCCCACCTCAAGATTCAGCAAGAAATGAGAACGATAGATAAGGGGATAACTGCCCGTAAATGCCCGATTGGTTCAACTAACCATCCGTGGGAGATAAATCCCCCTTACGGATGGAAGTTTCACTTTATCGAAACCATACAAAGTATGGAAACAACCAAAATAGAGACAAAAAAACGCATACCGCCGCTTGACGATATGCGAGAAAACGCATAAAAGCGTACGTTACGAAATACGCAACGTACGCTTTTTTTGAAAACAAAAAAGCACTATCTTTCCGTACGGGTTGCGTAATGATATGAATGTTTCCCACCATGTAATCCAACTAAGCCAGTCATATTTACCATTACAATCATTACGCGCACCCCCTTCATTTATTTTCCATTTTTAATTTTATAACTTTATCAACTTTTCTGTCAATTGTTTTTTTCATTATTTTACAAAACAAACTTTTATCACAAAAAATAAAAGATGTACAATACCACTTCGATACTCGAAAAAATTATCTATCGATATTATTATAGATAATCCTATATTTCACTTACAAATAAGGTAAACCCCTTTAAGAAAGGGCATACAAAATAAAAATCATATAAGAAATCGTTTCCATAAACATTTTGTTTGAAAAATATTCTCAAACCCCCTACAATCACCATATACTCACTCTTACAAGTTGCTATTTTAGGAGGACAAATCATGACAACTAGCAATACGTACAAATTTTATTTAAACGGTGAATGGAGAGAAAGCTCTTCTGGGCAAACAATTGATATTCCATCACCATATTTACACGAAGTAATTGGTAAAGTACAAGCAATTACTCGCGGGGAAGTTGACGAAGCAGTTAAATCAGCACAACAAGCTCAAAAAGAATGGGCGGAAGCTTCTCTTCAAGATCGTGCAAAATATTTATATAAATGGGCTGATGAGCTTGTAAATATGCGAGATGAAATTGCCGATATCGTAATGAAAGAAGTCGGTAAAGGTTATAAAGATGCGAAAAAAGAAGTTGTTCGTACAGCGGACTTAATTCGTTACACTGTAGACGAAGCACTTCATATGCATGGCGAAAGCATGATGGGTGATAGCTTCCCTGGTGGATCTAAATCCAAGCTTGCAATCATTCAACGTGCACCACGTGGTGTTGTTTTAGCAATCGCACCATTTAACTACCCTGTAAACTTATCTGCTGCAAAACTTGCACCAGCTCTTATTATGGGGAACGCTGTTATCTTTAAACCAGCAACACAAGGCGCAATTAGCGGTATTAAAATGGTTGAAGCTCTTCATAAAGCAGGTCTTCCAAAAGGACTTGTAAACGTAGCAACAGGACGCGGTTCTGTTATCGGCGACTACTTAGTAGAACATCCTGGCGTAAATATGGTATCGTTCACAGGTGGTACAAACACAGGTGCTCACTTAGCGAAAAAAGCTGCTATGATTCCGCTTGTATTAGAACTTGGCGGTAAAGACCCTGGTATCGTACGTGAAGATGCTGACCTAGGGGAAGCTGCAAAACATATCGTTAGCGGCGCATTCTCATACTCAGGTCAACGCTGTACTGCAATCAAGCGCGTGCTTGTACATGAAAATGTAGCGGACGAGCTTGTTAGCTTATTAAAAGATCAAGTGGCTGAATTAACTGTTGGTTCTCCAGAACAAGACAGTACAATCGTGCCATTAATCGACGATAAATCTGCTGATTTCGTTCAAGGATTAGTTGACGATGCAGTAGAAAAAGGCGCTACAATCGTAATTGGTAACAAACGCGAGCGCAACTTAATTTACCCAACATTAATTGACAATGTAACAGAAGATATGAAAGTTGCTTGGGAAGAGCCATTCGGCCCAATCCTTCCAATCATCCGTGTTTCTTCTGATGAACAAGCAATTGAAATTGCGAACAAATCAGATTTCGGCTTACAAGCAAGTGTCTTCACAAAAGACATTAATAAAGCATTTGCAATTGCAAACAAAATTGACACTGGTTCCGTTCAAATTAACGGACGTACAGAGCGTGGTCCTGACCACTTCCCATTCATCGGCGTAAAAGGTTCTGGTATGGGAGCACAAGGTATCCGTAAGAGCCTTGAGTCTATGACACGTGAGAAAGTAACTGTATTAAACTTAGTTTAATATTTTAGAAGCTAGTCTACAGCTGTAGATTAGCTTCTTTTTATATTCTTTCATTCTCCTATTCACTTATCTAATATGCTTTAGGATCACTGTTCATTAACCAATCCATTACATTCTCAAATAAAGTTACAGAATAATTATGTTGTTTTTCTAGATTCAAGTGAGACAAAATATCAAAAATATTTTTTTCATTAGTTTAACACACAGATTAACAGAGCCTATTTCTAAAAAAACCCCTCTTCTTTTAATGACAAATTGTTCGCTATAGTCTGATTATTACTATATCCATTGACGTATAAAAATTCATTTGTTACCCTTGATTATGTTAATTTAATACATAAATCCTCATTCGTATCTCGGTGAGGTAGAGGTTGCAGTCATTAAGAGTATCATTTCAGGAGATGTAGTGGCATCGATGAATGAATGGGAAAGGAATGGTTGCCGAAGTAAGAAATGCCCACTGTGCATTCTTGCTGGGTCTGCTATTTAATAAGTGCAGAACTGTCACAAACAATTTGTTTGTGGAGAGCTATCGAGAGGTATGTCGTGGGTTTCCTATAAGATAGAAAGCACGTAGCGACAATTACACGTGCTTTTTTTGTTTTGTATGAAGCTTACCTTTCTTCCCTTTTTGGAAGACATACATATCTCCTCGCTTGACTTGGTTATACTAACTTTGGAGGTATTTTTTATGCAACAAAAAAAATGGGGTTTTTGGGTACTGACAGCATTCGTTGTCGGTAACATGGTTGGCGCTGGTATTTTCATGGTGCCAAGTACGTTAGCACAAACAGCAAGTCCTCTCGGTGTCACTTTAGCTTGGTTAACAACAGGGTTTGGTGTTTTAATGCTAGCTCTTGTTTTCGGTAATTTAGCAATTCGTCGTCCTGATTTAACGACAGGACCACAAAGTCATGCATATGCACTATTCTCATCACCAAAAAAGAAAAAAATGGCTGGTTTCAGTATGGTTTGGGGCTATTGGGTTGCAAACTGGGCAAGTAATGTCGCTATTATTACATCTTTTGCGGGATATTTATCACTCTTCTTCCCGATTATGAAAGACACACGCCTATTATTTTCGATTGGCTCTTTCGATATAGAAGTTGGAAAACTAATTACATTTTCTATTTGTTCTGTCTTACTATGGGGAACACATATGATTTTAACAAACGGTGTAAGCGGAGCTGGGAAGTTAAACTTCTTAGCAACAACAACAAAGGTGACTGGATTCCTTCTATTCATTTTTGTGACTTTGTTTGCATTTCAAGCTTCAAAATTTGGACAATGGTATACACCAATGATTGATAAAGAAGGCGTGTCACACGGACTGCTTTCACAAATAAATTTAGCTGCACTTACAACACTTTGGGCATTTATCGGTATTGAATCAGCTGTTTTATTATCAAACCGAGCTGTTTCTCCAAAAACGGTAAAACGAGCAACTGTAGCAGGTTTATTACTAACAGTTGCCATTTATTTAGGAATTACCATTTTAACAATGGGTGTTCTGCACATTGATAAACTTCAAACTTCTGAACGTCCATTAGCTGATGCATTAAATGCTGCAATGGGCCACGGCGGTGGGAAATTAATGGCACTACTTGCTCTTACTTCCCTATTCGGCTCTATCTTAGGCTGGATTTTATTAAGCTCAGAAGTACCTTATCAAGCGGCGAAAGAAGGATTCTTCCCTTCCTTCTTTGCAAAAACAAACAAAAAAGGAAGTCCAATTTATTCACTAAGACTGACAAATATTATGTCGCAAGTCTTCCTTTTCYCAACTTTATCAGGGACAATTGCTGAGGCCTATACATTCGTTATTACTGTCTCAACCTTAGCTTACTTAATCCCTTATCTCGTTTCACCAATCTTCCAATTAAAACTCGTTGCAACTGGTGAAACGTATAAAAACGAACCCGGTTCACGAATTATGGATGGTATTATCGCAGTCATTGCACTTTGCTATGCACTGTGGGTCATTAAAACTGGATCCTCAGATATAAAAACATTCCTTCTTGGAATTGGCTTATTTGTAATTGGCTTTGCATTTTATCCATTAATGAATCGCGATAAGAAAAAAAATGAAGAAAATAAAAACGAGCAAATTGCTTAAAGCAATTTGCTCGTTTTTATTTTTGTATAAGAAAGAAACCTATATAATAGAAGACAGAGGTGAAAAAACATGTCAATCGAAACACTATGGAGCACTCGTTTCCAAAAGCATATTCAAAACGTCATCATGTACTTTGCGCGCATGATTAGCGGTCTACTATACAGTTTCATCTTCGTCTCATGCATTGGTGCGTATTATTACGCCAAGTTTCTTAAAACATCTCCTYCTAAAGGCATTTCATTAATCATCATTATATCTCTGCTTACCATCATGATAACGAGATGTAAGGTTCGTACTTTTATCCAAAAGCCTGACGCTGTCTATTTACTGGCACTCGAAGAGAAATTAACATCTTATTTCAAACAGTCTCTTCTATACAATTATGTCATTCAACTTTTCCCATTGCTATTTACGTTTCTAATCATTACACCGCTAGCAATGCAAACATTACAGACAACCGTTCCATTCTTATGTACAATCTTTTTCATTTTAATGTTAATAAAAGGTTGGAACCTATATATCAATTGGATATGGCGTGATCAATATAACAGTCAAATCTGGTTTATCATTCGCTTCACTTGTAATGCACTCATTCTTTACACGCTCTTTCAGTCCGTATCAGTTGTTCTATTAGGTGCGATGCTATTACTTCTTGTCTTCCTACTTGTTTATACAACAAAACAGCCAACAAAACGAATTGGATGGGAATATATAATTGAGCAAGAAGAAAAAATGGACATGCACTTTTACCAATTTGCAAACTTTTTCACCGATGTCCCGCAGCTGAAAAAACAAGTAAAACAAAGAAAATGGCTAACAAGTTGGCTAGAACCTATATTACATAAAAAACAATCTACTTTTTTATATTTGAACACTTTATCATTCTTACGTGCGAATGATTATTTTGGTATATATATTCGATTGACTAGTATCGGTTCTTTTATTTTATATTTCGTACCGAATGTATTTGCAAAAGGCGCTATTACTTGTTGCCTCTTATATATGAGCTCTATGCAATTGCGTGCCTTATGGAAATATTTTTCAGGAAATAATATTGTAGCATTATATCCGATTTCATTTGAAGAAAGGGTACGTCAATTTCTTAACCTTGTATTTTCATTAGCAATCGTTCAGCTAGTGTTATTTTTCATTATTATATTCGCTGCACTCCAGCAGTTTTTACTTGTTCTTTCAACTATTATAGTCAGCATATTTTTTATCAAATTTATTATCTTACCAAGAACCAAAAAACAAATTTCTTCATCGGAAATTTAAATGAATGATTGTGTATTCTGAAAGAAAAAAACAGAAAGTTTAGCTAAAGAAGCTACTAGTAAAAAAAGAGAGCAGATTATCTGCTCTCTTATGATGCCTCATTATGTTCAGAGGAATGCTTAACACTCCCCATTCTCTTCAGTTTATTCCATCCTACCGCTACCCCTCGAATAGATGAAAATACAGATTTAATTACAACATAAGTCATAAATTGACGATAAATAAAGCGTTGTAAAATTAACCAGGCTAATGGTTTAGGATTCTCTTTCTCTAATTTAAATGCAAAAAGAGAAGCGAGAAGATCCATTGCAAAGAACACAAGATAAAACCCTAAAACTTTTAGAGGATTACTACCAAATAGCCCTATAATCATTAATATATCTGCTAAAGGAGCAATGAATTGCAGGACATATTGGAATAACCACATATTAGGTAATGCAACAAACCCTAATGTTTTATGCTTTGGGTTAAACAGTGCTTTTCGATGTTTCCAAAGACATTGGAGTGTACCATACGACCAACGATATCGTTGTTTAATGAGGCTTTTCACATCTTCAGGTGACTCCGTATAAGCATATGCTTTTTCTTCATATACAATTCGATGTCCTTGACGTAAGAATGTTATAGTAAGATCCGTATCTTCTGCCAGTGTATCTTCGCTTAAATATCCAGATTCAACTACATTCTTTTTACGCCATGCTCCAATAGCTCCAGGAACTACCGTGATACAATCCAACTCATCAAAAGCTCTGCGTTCTAAATTAAATCCTGTAATGTATTCAACATGTTGCCAAGTAGTTAACAAATTCCGTCTATTTCCCACTTTGACATTGCCTGAAACTGCTGCTACATTATGATCTTCAAAGTGTCTAATCATTAGAGAAATAGCATCTTGCGCAATAATAGTATCCGCATCTAAAGTGACAATGATTTCTCCTCGTGATTTTTGAAATCCTAAATTCATTGCGGATGATTTCCCACCATTTTCTTTCTGAATTAAACAAACTTTAGGATGTTTATGGAATGCTTCTTGAATTACTTTTGACGTACCATCTTTCGATCCGTCATCAACAACAATAACTTCAAATTCTCTATAATCACTATCCAAAATTGAGCGAATCGTCTTGGTAATAACCTTCTCTTCATTATATGCTGCTATCACAACACTAACGAAAGGTTGATAAGACGAATTAGTAAATAAACGAGATCTTGTTTTCCTTTTTTGCTTGAATGCAAAATAAATTAAAAATAGGAATCGGAAAATACCTAATCCAATAGCAATATAAAAAATAGTTGTTAATATATGCTTAGAATACCCCGCYCCTGAAAAAACAGCTTTGTTGTAAAGTAAATATTGCTTACCCTCAGAAGAAACGGGAGGCATTACTTCATCTCGTTCTTTATCCATTAAATCTGAAATTGTTACAAAACTATATCCATGTTTTTTAAGGTCTTTAATAATAATTGGTAGCGCCTCTACTGTATGGGTACGATTCCCTCCTGCATCATGAAGAAGAATAACATTTCCCTCCCCCTTATAAATGGGATTAAGAGCACGCTTTACCAATTCATTTGTTGAGGGCGTCGCCCAGTCCTCAGGATCAACTTTTTCTGCCACCATTGTATAGTTCATATTTTGTGCACGCAAAATAGGCAATATTTCATTTGATGAATCCGGATCAGCACCCGCTTCATATGGTGGCCTAAATAAAACCGTAGAATGTCCAGTTATTTCCTGAATCAGGCGCTGAGTTGTATTCAGTTCTACTTTTGTTCGTAGTAAAGACGTATCAGCTACGTTAGGATGTTTGAAGGTATGATTGCCAATTTCATGGCCTTCATCGTATATTCTTTTAACAAGACTAGGATTTAGCTGGGCGTTTTCACCAAGTACAAAAAAGGCTGCTTTTATTTTATACTCTTTTAATATATCTAGAATTTCCGGTGTGTATTTAGGATCTGGCCCATCATCAAATGTTAGTACTACTTGTTTTCCTTTTGGTTTTCCGTAGCGCTGCACTTGATATGCAGATGGTAGTGATTGATATACTTCATCTGTAAGATAGCCTTCTTTGCTTACTTTAAAATCTCTCAATCCATTTTTCTTTGCATTCTTAATCTGTAAAATTTCGCCTTGTCCAGAATATTTTACTTCATCTAAACTAGCGATTTTATGTAATGTGTCAGAATTTTTTTGTACCTCTATAGGATCTTTTAAAGCTTTCCATACAGTAGGATCTTCTGCTCCTAATCTCCATAATGCAACTCCCTTTGCATTGTTGTTCATTGCAATTTTTACTTGATTATAAAGAGTAACACCATCTAAGAACCAAGCAGTATGTTCTTTCGCTCCTTTTTTATATCGAAAATAAGGATTTCCACTAATCTTATCCCATTGAATTTTTATATTTGAATCATGAGCCATTGTCATAACTTCTGAGAAAGTTAAAGACTTCGCAGGTTTTTTGCTATTTACTTCCCAATCATATCCATAGTTACCGAAAGCAACTATAAGTTTCTCAGAGGGAATGTTTAGATCATTGAGCGTATGTTCAAACCATTTATTTGAAGCAATTGGTCCTGGTGTCCCTGCTCCATAGTGCTCATCATACATCATTACAATCATACGATCTATTACTTTGGCTAATGCACCATAATCAAAGGCTTTATCATTAGCAGGGACATCTTGCGTTACGAGCAAATGATGTTTGTGAAAGACCGTAGTAAGTTCTTTCATGAAATTTGTTAATTTATCTCTATCGCCTTCAGGTATTGACTCAAAGTCAATATTAATACCTGCAAATTGATTCTCTTCAATTCGCTTTACTAAATCATTAATAAACTTTGTCTGTACATTAGCTGGATCATTCAGTAACTTATGAATAAGTTTACTATCAGGACCAGAAGCTTCTTGCGTATAGTTAGTAAGCAAAGGCATAATTTTTACATCATTTTTTTTTGCTAACTTTACAATCTCAGGTTTAATCTCACTACTAATTGTTAAGTTTGCTTTTAAGTGATACCATTCTGGTACTAACATGGTTAATGAATCAATATTTTCTTTTAAAGAAGCAGTACTATTTTCATCCCAGTTTACATAAAAACCATAAACTTCTTTAGGTTGTTCGCCATTGCCTGTTGAATTTTCATTATTGCTTATTTCGGTATTAGAAGATTTGAATTCTCCCTTCTTTAACTGCTGGTCGCTGAGTTTTTGATTAATAGGTACAAGTTTAGTATCTTGCTGTACAGAAGGATTCATATTTGGAATTTCTGGTGTTGAAAAAATACTTCGAAAGAAAAAATAAAATACAATACTTATGCTAACTATTGAGATACATAGAAACCAACTGAAAGCTATTTTTCTTCTTCCTTTAGGATCATAAAAAACGGGTTTTGAGTTATCTTTCTCTTGTTGAATTTTTTTCTCCATTATTTTTTTACATACTCCTTTTCTTGTTATTCTGAATACAAGAATAAAATATTTTATTCTAAGTACAACGCAAACTATTTTAATAGATAGACTTCTAGGGTTTTGGTGCGAAAATAACTTAATAGGAATATAGAACAGTAATTTCCTGTTAACTTTGAGATCAAACGACTAATCCAAATAACTTATGAATGACTTCAACCTCATTTGGGGCAAATTTCACCCTTTGTTTGGTGAAGTTGCCCTTTTTCATCATATGCATGGCTTCGATACCTCTCAAAATCAAGGTTGCTGTACGAAATGACTTCAATCCTAACATGGAACGAACCCTCTTCTTCAATATTCTATGGATTTTTCTTTTCTTTCCCCTGATGTTGCGTGTCAGGAACGTTTTTGTCCTCTTTTTTATGCCCGTTGTTTTCGTTTATATTGCCTTTATTTTCTTGCTGAGACTCTTTATTTTCTTGTTTATACCCTTTTCCGTTGTTTTTTTGCTGAGACTCTTTATTTTCTTGTTTATACCCTTTTCCGTTGTTTTCTTGCTGGGACTCTTTATTTTCTTGTTTATACTCTTTACCGTTGTTTTCTTGCTGAGACTCTTTATTTTCTTGTTTATACTCTTTATCGTTGTTTTCTTGCTGATGCCCATTATTTCCTTTTGATTGCTGGGGTTGCTGTTCCTGGGATTGCTTTTGTTCTATTTGCTCTTGCTTCTCATATCTTTCTTCTTTTACAGGAGACAAATTCGATGATGCATCGGGTGATGACTTTGGTTGCGAATGTATCTCCTGAGGGTGTTCCYCCTGATTAGACGGCGGTGCAGGAGGAGTAAGCGATTTCTTCTTCTCATTCTCTTGCTTTATATAGACACCTGTGCCGACTCCTGCTTTCTTGGCATTCTCTCGCACTTGCATCGTACTACTTTGATATACGACTGTAACATGTTTTGTCTCATACTCTTTCTTTAATTCTTGCATAGCCTTTTCCAACTGTGGTTCTAGCGACTTGTCCTTTGTAACAGCTGTTAGCATAATTTGCTTGTCATTCGTTAAGTATCCATCCTCTTGACTTTGCTTTACAATGGTACGTACTACGTCTTGCAAAAGTTTACTTTTCCATCGTTTCATTTCTTTTAAAATGCGCTTTCCATCATCATTACAAGCTCGCAAATCTATAACACGAAGATCCTTTGTTACGCTCGCCTCTAAACTTGGATTAATATCAATTGAGACATAAGCGAGTGCTTTTTCTTCCGGTTGGTTGTAGAAAAACAGAAACACACATAGAAAACAAGCAACAAGTAATGATGCAGGCTTTAAGAAAGAAGGGATTGAAAAACGCGGTACTCTTTGTTCTTGTTCGTTAAACGAGATTTCCTCTCCAATCATATAAGAGTGCGATTTTCTTTTAAACGTAATAAACTCTCCATCTGGAGTTAAAACAACTACGCTATGTTTTTTTATATCCATCACAATCCCTTTATTCATCATGCTTCCCCCCTCTTATATAATCAAGAATATATGTATAGTTGTTTGCAAAGATAATACACATTGCAATAATGTATTTTCTATGCCGCTCCAACGTTTTACGACTTGCCCTAACACGCGGTTCAATGTGTTTAAGCGGTAACTTTTTCTTTCGAAACAGCTCTTCCATCATTTTCTCTTCTTTTATAATAATCTTTACAATTTCTATTAAGTGCTCACGCGTATCACGATGCTTTGGAGATTCCTTAGCAAGCTCTGAAAATGTGATTTTAAACTCAGCTAGTACAATTTGAAAATGAAGAATCTCCTCCTTACGGTTTCTGCTTTCCATCTCTTTCATATACTCCGTAAGCGATACCTGCATTTCTACCATTTCCTCTTGCTGGTCTTCTTTTAAAAAGACGAGATTATGCTTAGACTCCTTGCGTATATAGTCAATTACATCCCTTTTTATAAGAAGCTCAGCAAACGCTAGAAAAGATTTTCCTTTTTTATATGAATACTGTTCAATTGCTTGATTAAACGCAAACAATCCAATGCTGTATTCATCATCCTGCTCCGTAATATACCGGCGGCAGACAGACGAGATTGATTTTCGAATAAAAGGCCGATACTGTGCGATAAAAGCTTCCTTATCTCCTCCGTTGTTTTGTATGTTAAATACGATATCTTCTATTTTCGGTTTTTTTATGATCTTCATCACTAAACTCAACACTAGTAATCCCCCTCCCTCCTTTTGCTTCAAATAGCAAAATGGTCACTAAAGAAGTGACCATTTCATCACATTTTCTTACTACTTTTCTTTGTGCTTGTCTTCTTGCTGTTGTTCATGTTTTTCGTGACCGACTTTTTTACCGTTGTCTTGATGATCATTCTTTTCTGTTTGACCCTTTTGGTTTGATTGCTCATGCTTCTCATAAGAAACAGCCGGTTTATGTGCTGGCTGTGTTACTTGTTCTGGTTGTGCTGGAGTTACTTCTGTATTTTGATCTACTTTTTTGTTTTCTTTTGCAATAGCGTCCGCTTGTTTTTCTTGCTCTTTTTCTATTTTAGCTACAATCTTTGAAAAACTCTTCTCTATATTTTTGGTAATTGCAGCTT